>CAIWEX010000801.1 GCA_903911795.1 uncultured Schlesneria sp. | reverse complement strand
CGGGCTAATGGTCTGACAACCGAACAGCAACTTCGCAGCATGATGAATCGACTACCAAAGTCGGCGCCAGTTGCCAAGGATTCGGCTCGCAATTCGAATGGCCCGGACTTGGGGCAGGCGATTCCGATCACTCCCCCTGCCAAACCCGACCGGGGCGGCTCACGCTCTCCGGAATTTGGCCCAGGTGGCCCCGAAGTATTTCGAGGCCAGTCCCCTGAAGGAAGTCCACTTCGATCCAGCGTCCGACTTCGCGTCAAGGATGGGAACTCGATCAATTATGGATCTGCGACAATCATCGACAGCGAGCCAGGTCGGGCGATTCTGGTGAGTTGCGGTCACATCTTCCGCAATCTCTCCAAGAACGCCGTCATCGAAGTCGATGTCTACACAAGCATCAAATCGGCCAAGCCCGACATGATTCCGGGGACCGTAATCCTGACCGACATGACGGCGGACGTCGGTCTGGTCAGCATCAGTTATCCTCAACGGCTGCCGAGCATCCGCCTGTCCAGTCTTCCACTGACGAAGAGCGAAAAACTTTTCAGCATTGGTTGCAGTGGTGGCGACAATCCCTCGCGTGAAGACGTTCAATTGACGTCCATCAACAAATACGATGGACCTGACAATCTGGAGTGTTCAGGGCGACCACAAAAAGGTCGATCCGGGGGCGGATTGTTCCGGGACGATGAACTGGTGGGCGTCTGCATCGCCGCACATCCGAAGGACGTTCGGGGGATTTACGCGGGGCTGCAACCGATTATCACTCTGCTCGATAAGGCTGGCCTGGGACACATTGTTCCGCGAACCCCAAAATCATCAGCGCCAAAAGAGATCGACGAAATTGCAGTCAACGATCCCCCGGCCGACAACTCAAAGATGCCGGACTCTGAATTTGGCAAGATTGCTACGACTGATGACGACATTTCGAAGCTGCTGGAACGGGAATTGAATTTCGGTCCCGAAGGGGTCGACGAATTCGCGGGTGCCGAAGTCATCTGCATCGTGCGGTCACGGACTCCTGGGAAACCAAGTCGAGTTGTGATCGTGAACCGGGCGAGTGAACGATTTGTTGCGGATCTGCTGCATGAATCGGGCGCACCAGGGCGTGCCAGCGAAACCGGGGTAGCGAAATCGAATCGGACTCCTGGCGAGTCCGGCACGATCGAAACGTCGATGGAAACGCAGCCGTTTCGCCGAGTTCGCCCCAAGTAACGAGTTGGCAAAAAACGAATCGACTGCTGACTTCCCGGAATGACCAATCATTCCCATAATGCGATGCGATCGATTGAAACATCGACGGCACGTGACCTGACTGCAATTGGAAGGAGCCAAGAACAATGACAGTATTCAAAGACAATTCAGAATCCATCGGACGAACGCCGCTGGTGAAAATCAACCGTCTGACGCAAGGCTTGAACGCGACGGTTTACGCAAAGATTGAAGGTCGAAATCCCGCATACAGTGTCAAATGCCGAATTGGAGCGGCGATGATCTGGGATGCGGAGACGACCGGAAAACTGAAACCGGGCATGCATGTCGTCGAGCCGACGAGTGGCAATACGGGAATTGCACTCGCGTTTGTTTGCGCCGCACGCGGTTACCAGTTGACGCTGACCATGCCCGAAACAATGTCGATCGAACGTCGATTGATGCTGAAGGGATTTGGAGCCAACCTGATCCTGACTCCCGGTGCTGAAGGGATGAAGGGGGCCATTGCCAAGGCCGAAGAATTGTCGACTCAGCCAGGCTACTACATGCCTCAGCAGTTCAAGAACCCAGCCAATCCGGCGATTCACTTCAAAACGACGGGACCGGAAATTTTCACGGACACCGACGGCAAAGTGGATATCTTCGTGGCAGGTGTCGGAACAGGGGGAACCATCACAGGAGTCACGCGCTATCTGAAGCAGGAAAAGAAGCTTCCGATCAAGTCCATCGCCGTCGAACCCGCCGCCAGCCCTGTCCTGTCGGGTGGCGCAGCCGGAAAACACAAGATTCAGGGAATCGGTGCTGGATTTGTTCCAGACATTCTGGATCGCAGCCTGGTCGACGAAATCGTTCAAGTGACGGACGACGAAGCCTTCGCGATGGCCAAACGCCTGATGAAGGAAGAAGGAATCACTTGCGGCATCAGTTGCGGTGCTGCGATGGCAGCCGCACTCAAGGTTGCCGCCCGACCTGAATCGGCAGGAAAGACGATCGTCACGATCCTGCCCGACAGTGGGGAACGTTACTTGTCGACGCTGCTGTTTGAAGACCTCCGCAGTTGATCATGATCTTGATGGATCATGGAAGGAAAGGATTCCTGAAATGCAATTCCGCCGTTTTGTGATCGGTCTATCATTGCTTGGTACCGTCGGGATCGGGCTGTCGATCCTGCGAGCGAACGAAGAGCCTGCGGCTGTTCCAGCGCAGGCTGCGGGCCCGGATCAGGTGGCTCAACTCGTCCAGCGGATCGAGAAGCTGGAGGCTCGGATCAAGGCTCTGGAATCGAGTCGTGAACGTGCGACGAGGCAGGTCAACAACCTGTACGTCCCAAGCCCACAGTTTTTGCCGATGCCTGTTCCAGAGGATGGTCCCGTCGAAGTGGCACGCCCCAAACCACGGTTTCTGTTGCTCAATGGCTCAAAATAAACGCCATCTGATTCTGGGGCTTTCCGGGCCAGTCATTCGAATCGGCCATCAAGTCAATGAGGATGACGAAATAACGGCGCATGGATCGTCATACCCAATTCTCATGTCACATTCAAAATCAGATTGAATGACCGGCCCATTGGGTGCGTGTGACATGAACTCAAAATTGATGAACGAAGTGTCTGGGACTGAACTGTTGGGCCGTTGGGACTCGGATTTTTCCCGTGCCCCGTTCCCGGTCTGGCGCGGCCCGGCTGGGTGAACTGCTGGTTTTTTTTTGGGACCGAAATCCCAAAAAATGTTCGTTTCATCTTCCAGCCGTGTCGGTAAGTTCAATTTCCCAAACCCGTTCCGCTCCTACTTGCCAAAACGACGACGAGACACGTCGAGACAGGTCAGACTTGCACCGCAAACACCTATCCGGCAGACTTCGTCGGAATTCGTCAGTCATTTCCGTCACAAACCTCACAGTTGGCAATGTCGGAATCCTCATCGCAGGTGATATCAAGATTCCGGAGTGTAATCAGATCTCGCCCATGTTAAATTGCAGCGAGAACTGATGCTGGTTTAGTCGATGTGATGGACTGGCATGATGTTTGATTGATTGCTTTTCATGTCCAATTACTTCGGGTCGACTCCAATTCTTCTCCGTCTCATGAACCTTCGGGGTTGTTTGCGTCATGGCCATCCAGATCATCAGTTGCCCGGCTTGTAGTACATTTCTTCTGGAAGGCACGGCAGAATGTCATGCCTGCGGCCACGTCCTCAACGCGACCCAGCTTGAAACGTCGCAACTCCAGGTCCTGCCGACAGATCAGGCAGTCGACTCGGATATGGATATTTGTTCTTCCTGTGGCGAAACTTGCCGAAAAGGGCTCGTTCGCTGCTGGAACTGCGGAACCTTCATGCGGCCTGACATCGAAGCGTCGTATCGGCGACGCATCGAATCGTCCGCTAATACTCAATCGCAGCAGTTCGATCTTCCCGAGCTGGATGCGTCATCGGTCACAGAAATTGATTCGATGACCCGGCGCAGTGTGTTGTCACCCGATGCATTGCCGATGGGGCGCGAAGAAGACGACGCGGACGATTTTGAACTGTCAGATGAAGTCCATATGTCTGACGCCGACGATTCCACGTTCGATCTGTCAGATACGTTCCAGCTCCGAACCGAAGACGGGAGCTCTGCCCCCTCAGCCTCCACGTTTGCCTTGTCGCCGATTGAAGAGGCTCCTCGGCGTACCGGTACACCGACACCGGCCCAGGAAATTGACGCGATCCCGCTGATGTCGTCGGTGCCCGACGAAACCGAAACACCAGCACCGATCGAGTCACTCGACGAAGCGCCGGCCAGGGATGCTGCGCCGAAGGCTGCTCCGGAAGATGAATTGCTGAAGATCGCAGCGGACGAAGAGGCTGAAATTCGGCAGTTGCGTAAGGGGATTAAGACCAAGGACACGTTCGTTGTCTACTGTCCCCAAGGCCATCGCATTCGAGTTCGGGAGCGATTTCGAGGCAAATCTGGGAAGTGCCCCAAGTGTGCCTCGGCTTTCATCGTTCCCCAGAAGTCGTCTCCCATGGCCAAGAAAAAGACCGATATCGAAATCAGTGCGGTCTCTGGTGCCAGCGTGCCGACCGGTCGCTATGCGCGATGGCTGGATGACGTTCACCTGCATCAGGTCGTCCCCGAGAAGCTGAAACTCAAATCAGACAGCCTGCTGAATGAGTTTCAGGCCGTCGACATTGGATTCAGCAGCAGCGAAATCCTCGTCGTAACTCTGGTGGCCGCGGGGGGACTCTTCGGAAGCAATGCCAAGAAGAAGCCTGCTGTCCGTACCGCCATGCTGGAGTACTTTAGTAATCCGAGTGCCGCGCCGGACGGAGTGACCGCAGCAGCGAAGCGCGTCATCCCCGCCGAAACTTTTTCGCAACTGGTACTCGCGCAGCCTGTTCCTGTTGGTGTTGAATCGATGTTCGGCAATATTCCAATTTTTGGAACGGGCAGAATCGCTGTTCGGCTTCCACGAGCCGCTGATGACAAGAGTACTCAGTACCTGTCCTTCTCGTTGTCCGAGTTCCGAGCGTTTGCATTGGCGCTGCAGACAGTTTGCGGAATTGAAGCGTTTGGAGCAAATTCGGAAATCCCGATGACGGAGTACTTCGAAACCTTCAAATGTCACTATTCAGAAGCCCCCGTTCCGTCCTTGCAATTGTTGGAATACTACGAGAAGGACCCGCATCTGAAGCTGGAAATCAGCGGTTGGAAATGTTCTGGATGCGGTCTGATTGTGGCAGAAGAAGCTCGGAAGAAAGAAAAGATCGGCGGATTG
>CAIWEX010000800.1 GCA_903911795.1 uncultured Schlesneria sp. | reverse complement strand
ATCCATCGTCGCCCTTGGGCTCAGGTCGGTGCGCCGCTGTGGCGACCCGTGAAATGGCTTGGGCGCTATGACAAGAAACGTTAAGCCCGAATGGTTAACTAAATATAAAAATGGGTATTCCGGTGATCGGCCTTCGATGCCACAAGTCCAACGATCGCCATTCGCATTGAGGCAAACCTGATCGGTCTCTGGCGCGTCGATGCCTTCAAGGCGGACCTTGGCGGAGCCAATTGCTAGCGTGTCTCCGTCAACGACCCTTGCGACACCGGATAAATCTGCTGCCTGTGCAAGCGAGCAGGCTAGGCAAGTTACATTGCAATGAGGAGTGTTTTCATTGTTCGGTAGGCGGTAAATATTGACGCGAACGCGCGGTGCTAGTCGAAGGAACTTAGAGAGTTATACGTCATACAGCTGATTTATGAATTCGGAATGGTCCCGAGACTAACTTTGTCCTATCATTCAAACGTGGTCGCTCGACGCTGATAAATCAGAACGCTGACCGGAGACGAACATGCGAATGTTAGTAACTGATCCGATCATTCGGATCCGTACTCCGACCGGTACCCATACCGTCGGGCTACACGACGTATTTGCGTGTGTGCACGATGGCACTCTCATCGATCTACCAGCAATGCGTTCGGACCAACGATCACCGGTTGTGACCGCATTGGCAATCCTCTCACATGTATTGCGTCGTTACTCCTTATCAACTTTGGTTCGGGCGGAAGACTGGCTAAAAGCCCTACGCTCGCAAATAGGCGACGATGGGCTTGTACTTGCAGGAGGTTCGGACGATCGACCGCAGTTTCTTCAGCCGGTCCTGAAGGGGCTCGGCGAAGTCAAACCGTTCAACATCACTGAGACCGACCACCTCATGGCGGCCAACCGGCACGTGCTAAAGGTCGCGGACAGAGCCACTCCTGAAATGGCGCTTTACGGGTTAATGGCATCAACCTGGCGTCATAATGGAGGTGTTGGCAATCCGGCTGGGGCGAGGTCACGTTTGCTGACGGTGCTCGTCGGGGACGGCGTGACGGTTGCCTCCGAGATCGCCTCTCTATCCTACGCATATGATGCGATGAAACCGACCGTGGTTGGCATCGGCGCGCCAAAACCAAATAAAGCTCAAGATCATCTGTTATGGCTGCGGCCTTGGCAGACTAAGGAACCGATAGCAAAGGTCGCGTTCCCGTTTATTGATTGTCGACGCATTCGGCTCATCCCTGCAAACGGTGGGCTTGTCGCCGCAATCGTCGTCGCTGAAAACGGAACGCGGGTTGATACCGGAAGCGGGAATATCGATGATCCCCACGTGCCAATCCAAGTCAGCAAGGGCCAACCATACAAATTAGCCCTCAATCGAGTTTGGTCTTACCGAGTTCAGCACGCAGCAATAGCGGGGTCGCCTGAAGTTATTCGCCCACGCATCCTTGATCTTGCGCCAGCCTATAGCAATGTTCGCATTTCTGGTGTCGGTTTTGATCAGGGTATTACTAAAGGAGCATGGGAAGCTCTTTACCGAATAGGCCGTGGCAAGAAATTAAAGCTCGGTGGAAGTATTGGCGACCGGCTCGCCGACCTATCAAGCCGAGCCTTGGGCGTCGTTAAGGACGCGACTGGCCTGCTCTACGGACCGATGCTGACGCTGTACGGCAATATTAATGACGCTAAGCCCTACCTAAACCGTGCACAGTCGCAACTACGCGATCTGTTAGGGCACGCTTCGCTTCAAACCGTTCTCGATCTTGTTGCTGACGCTCCCGATACGCAAGCCGAGCAGGGCATGCTTCATAAGATGGCTTCGTCAGGTCTCCGCACAGTTTGGGATCAAGTTAGCAAAACTCTAAACGATCCACTCGCGTTGGCTCGTGCCTCACTGCAACTCAATTACGGCATGCACATAAAGCTTGGAGAACACCTCATGGCTGATGATGTCCATTCTGAACTAAGCTCCCGTGTGCATGCCGTGCTTTACGACATGGATGCCCACTTAACTCCATCAAACCGCGCGAGCATTCGGTCTGCGGCCACAGAACTTCCTATCGCTGCTTGGCTCGTGCTTGCCGCAGTGCCTGCTGCAGATATGGACGAAGCCAATACGAGGCTGGTCTGGGAAACCATCGTACGGGCACTCAGTGTTGTACACCAAGGTGGCCCCGGGATCGGCGCAGTTTTAGCGGAAGCCGACTATCCAGAGGCTCGCTTGTCGGCCCTACTCACGGCTCATGGCGCCGCACTTGTCGGATTGATCGCTGAGGCGGTGCGCTGGCTAGTTTCACATGAAGTCAAACGATGCACGCTCACAGACATTGTAACGCTTGGCATTGCCGACGCGCGTAACGACAGCGCTTCGCGTGACCAAGCAATAGCCCGTATTGCTCTGGGCTATGCTCGCGCGATGCGACGGCAGCGCGTAGCGGCGTAATATCTACAGGGCGGAATGAAATTATGAGAGTTCATACAGTTCAAAAATTAGTTTGGAGTTTGAAGTCATGACATACGTTATTGTTCATAGGATTTTCTCGCTTTCTGTTTCTCTGCCTGTTCGTGGCGCCGACGGATTGGCCAAACGTGCTCTCTACGGTGGGGTCGAACGACAGCGACTGTCCTCGCAGAGCGTAAAGGCTCACTTACGGGAGACAACGGGTATCCCAGGCTCTATGGCCGATCTTGCATCGGCGCTTGGTACTGAGATGTCGGTACGCAGCGCAATCATCGGGTCAAATCTCATTACTCCGGAACTGAAAAAGCAGGGTCTAAAGGACGAGGAGGCTGCAAAATGGGCTGATGCCGTGATGGCGTTATTCCAATCGGGTAAGAAAAAGCCTGCCAGTGAAGCCACTGCCCCGACGAAAAGCAAAAAGGCAAAAGTCGACACAAAAAGTGAAGACGAAGAAATTAAAGAAGACGAACCAGATGACACGGCCACGACAGGCGATGCCGGGCGGCAAATACTGACGTTAGGTAAGCAGGAAATTGCGGCTCTGACTGCAGTTGCTGTAGCTCTTCATAATGAGAAAAAAATATCTCCGTCTGAGATGCGCGATCTCTTAGGGAAGGCAACGAAACGGAAGGGCCATTCAAAGAAAGTACAAGATGCTTTAGCGGCCCTTGATGCTGTGCGAAAGCATGCTGGTCTTGATGGTGCGCTGTTCGGGCGAATGGCTACTGGCATAGCAGTATCGCGTATTGATAGCGCCGTTCATGTTGGCCATGCATTGACGACCCATGCCATACAGTCAAGCATCGACTTCTTCTCCGCGCAGGACCAATTGCTGGACCGCGACGCGGGCGAGACTGGTGGTGCACATATTGGATCTCGTGAATTGGCGAGTGGTGTGTTCTACTTGCCGGTCGTAATCGATATCGAACAGGTGCGTAAGAATTGCGCAGGCTGGACGAATGATCAGATTGCGAAGGTGGTTGGCTGGCTAGTTAAAAGCATAGGGACCATTACACCAGCGGCAATGCTCGGAAGCACCGCACCTTTCACTGACCCCGGTGAAGTCGTTGTCGAAATTACGAATGGGCAACCAGTGAATGCGATGGGCGCGTTCGAGCGACCCGTTGCGCCGACCGTTGAAGCCTCTGTGGCCGCGTTCAATCAACATATTGAGCGCATCTGGGCGATGATTGGTCATCCAACAAAGGTTGCAAGACTTTCGGAGTTCATTGATCCGAAAGCACCTACACCCGCTGTACAACGCCTTGCGGATGCGGTTGCCAATACGATCAGAACTCCTGTTTCTGCTCCGAGGTAATCGGTAATGCCGACATTATTCACGATGCGGCTTGCTGCCCCGATTGCTAGTCTTTCTGGCGCACGCATCGACACTTCGGGGGATAGTTTACCCATTCCGACACGGTCGATGATTGCGGGCATGATCGGCGCTGCTCTTGGCGTCGGCTATGACCAACCGCAGGTACTTCAGCAGTTACAAGACACGATGAGGCTGGCGATAGTTGTCCATCGCGAAGGGACCGTAATCCGTGACTTTCAGACAGTCCGCATGGGGTTGCCGCACATGACGGGGCCGATGTGGTGGAACGATGGAAAAGAGCTCGGCGTGATGGAACGCGGAGGCGGTGATCCAGAGCGAACAATTACTGGTGAGCGACCTTTGACCTGCGACTATGATGCCACGATCATCATTGAGTTGCTCTCTGGTGCGCCATTCAGCGCAGAGAAAATATTAAACGCATTGCGTAGCCCGGTTTATCCACTCTCTGTCGGCCAACGCTCCTGTATTCCCTCGCTGCCGATTGCAGGCAAACAGCTTGAAGCGCCGACACTCGCAGACGGCGTGGCGTTGGTTGAAACAGGCACCCTTTACCTGCCTGTTGAATGTGCTCAGCCGGGCAGCTTCGGTGATATTTACGTCACTATTCCGTCAGGTCGAGACTGGGCGAGCCGACAGCATGGCGGAAGTGACACATACGTTGTGCGGACCTGATGGAACCATCTGGGGCTACTGCCATGTTTAGCGTTCAAGTTGACATAGATGTTCTCGCAGCGGCCCGCGCCGTTGCGCTGTCGCATGCCGCTCGCCATGACGTAGATATGTTGCTGAAAACAACCCTAACCGAAGCATTGGGTGGGGCAGTCGTTAGGCCATGGTCGCTGCATCATCAGCTTGGCTCGGTTGCGAGCGTTATTGGCTATAGTGCTCTGCCAATCCGCGAAATTGAAATGCGATTGTTGACATCAATACCATCTGTGCGAGCGGCCATAAAAGAAATTAATGGCCATGCGCTTCCGGCAGTGGAGGCGGGGCAGCAATTTCGGTTCTCCGTGCGTTTATGTCCGACCATTCGGATCACGCCGTCGAAAGACAAGTCTCACGCGCACGGAGAGCAAGATGCCTTTCTTGTTGCGGTTCAACGTGGCGAGACAAATATCGAACGCGAGGGCGTTTACACGCGATATCTCGGTGAGCGGCTCTTGGGTGCGAAAGTCGAACGCGCAAAGCTCACGCGTTTCCAGCTAGTGAAAATGACCCGTCCTCATCGCGGTGCGTCGGCACCTGCGTCGAATGTCGCCCAACGTGTTGTCCCTGACGCCGTGCTGGAAGGCATCTTAACAGTGACGGACCCAGCGGCGTTCATGAGGGCATTGACCCAGGGCGTTGGCCGCCAGCGAGCCTATGGGCGAGGATATATTCGGCTGGAGACGATGCGGCCCAGCGTCGCCGCATGATTGAAGAATATCCATGAGTAGACTTCCTGGGCTGCCACCGCCGAAGCCAATCCCGATAAAAGACCGCGCCTCGATCGCTTTTGTTGAAAAGGGTAATGTTGATGTACTCGATGGCGCTTTTGTCGTTGTTGATACGACTGGGGTACGCATTCACCTACCCATTGGTGGTCTAGCTTGCCTAATGCTGGAGCCGGGAGCGCGTATAAGTCACGCTGCTATAGTTTTGGCGGCAAGAGCAGGAACATTGATCGTTTGGGTTGGGGAAGCTGGAGTTAGGGTTTACTCCGCAGGCCATCCCGGCGGTGCTCGTTCAGATAGGCTGCTCTGGCAGGCCAGTTTAGCCATGAACGACGATGCCCGCCTCAAAATCGTCCGCAAGATGTTTTCAATTCGTTTTGGCGACAATGCACCAGAACGTCGTTCTGTTGATCAGCTTCGGGGGATTGAGGGCGCTCGCGTAAAAAGACTTTACGAGTTATTAGCGCAACAAAATGGCGTAGTGTGGCATGGTAGAAATTATGATCACACAGATTGGGGCAAGGGTGACATACCAAACAGATGTCTGAGCGCAGCTACATCATGCCTCTATGGACTGGCGGAAGCGGCAATTTTGGCTGCCGGATACGCGCCCGCTATTGGTTTTCTTCATTCGGGTCAGCCACTTTCGTTTGTTTATGACATAGCAGATTTATTTAAGTTTGAGACCGTTGTTCCGGTTGCAATGCAAGTTGCCGGTCGGGCAGCCAACGGAAAGCTAACCGTAGATCCTGGTGGCGAAGTTCGGCGAGGCTGCCGAGATATTTTCCGTCGAACCTTTCTGCTTGATAAGATTATTCCGACTATCGAGAATGTTTTAATGGCGGGTGATTTGCCTCTTCTGCGTTCAGAACGAGAGGATGATTAGCACGATCAGACTTTGCGAGGAATATCTGATGCTGTTGGTCGTAGTCGAAAATGCTCCACCTCGTTTGCGGGGTCGGCTCGCGGTCTGGTTATTGGAGGTGCGGGGTGGAGTATATGTAGGTGATTATCAAAGCCGAACCAGGGAAATGATTTGGGAGCAGGTTAAAGACGGAATTGAGATGGGTAACGCTGTGATAGCGTGGAGCACCTCAAACGACGCGGGGTTTGATTTTGATACCTGCGGCGAGAACCGACGGCGTCCGGTTGACTTTGATGGTTTGCGGCTCGTCGCATTTCATCCTTCTGAGAGTTCGTGAATTGTTTTGTTATGGGTGGGGTTTCGATATTGGAGTTGGATGGGTGAAGAAGATTTCACCAACCTGTTGTTGGAAGAGGGCCCGGTGTTACGTACGGGGTGGTGGCAAACTTGTATCCGAGACTTTGCAGTCTTATCAGTGGATTGGAAGAAGAGTGTCTTCCCCGTACGCGGGGGTTCACCTCATACGATCACATTTATATTTGCGGGCCGTGTGTGTCTTCCCCGTACGCGGGGGTTCACCGCTGATGGACTACAAGAACCCCGACCAGTTCATGTGTCT
>CAIWEX010000799.1 GCA_903911795.1 uncultured Schlesneria sp. | reverse complement strand
GTCGCCTTTTCAAACGCCCGAATATTGCGGCCTTCGCGGCCGATGATTCGCCCCTTCATCTCATCACTGGGGATATCGATCGTTGAGACAGTCGATTCTGACGTATGTGCCGAAGCATAACGCTGAATGGACATGCCGATGATTTCTCGAGCCATCCGCTCTGACTGCTGCTTCAGTTCCGCTTCCTGCTTGAGAATCAGCGCCCCGGTTTCATTCTTCAGCTCGCGTTCAAGCTGCGTCATCAACATATCGGTGGCGGCTTTCTGGTCCAGGCCGCTGATCTTGTACAGTTGCTCCTGCTCTTGCTTCAAGACGCGATCGAGCTCTTTTTCCTTGGCATCAATGGTCTTATTGCGTTCGGCCAGCTTGGTATGGGTCGCTTCGAGCATTCGTTCTTTACGAGCGATGTCATCGTGCTGCTCCTTGATCCCCGCTTCGCGTTTATCAAGGGCTCGTTCCTGGTTGCGCAGTTCGTCGCGTGCCTGGTTGATTTCTTTTTCGATCGCCTCGCGACGACGAAAACCATCTTCTTTCGCAGCCAGTTCGGCTGACTTGGCAATGTTTTCAGCTTCACGCTGCGCCTGCTGAACGATTTCGTCCCGCGTTTTGTAAGCACCACCGCGCATCGTTCGTTCGACGAAGTAGCCAATGGCGGCTCCGACGAGCAACGAAATCAAACCCACCACGTACGGTAACATCCCGGCCTCCCAGTAAGCTACCGGAGACACCGACGTGCAGACGGTCAGTCTGACACGAAATCGATGGAGATATTCCTCATTCCGCTGGCAGCGCGCCCGCGGTCGAGTGGAGAATGCACGGAATGTTCGATGGAAATGATCAGCCGCGAATATGTTGACGCGACGGCAATAATGCCGTCGCAAAATGTGCCGACCGGAGTTCGCCTGACAAGTGGGCAATCCAGTCCTCATGCGGAGGCCCGACTGCCAACCTGTGCGCGGCGATGGCCGGCCAGGAAGAATGGCGCAGACCGATCCCTGGCAACGTGTCGGTCGAGATCATCAGATTCGCTGATGTCCCCATCGCACGCGTCAGGCACATGCAGCCTTGCTGAACCAGCCAGACTACAAGTTCAATCAGTTCGCCAAGGAAAGAAAACAACCTGGCACCTTTACGCAACCAACCACCATTAAACAACTTGCGATGCGGTTCTGCGATTGTTCGCAGGCCGCGTTCGTAAGACCGTTCATCTCCGAGTCACCATCAACTCGGCAATCTCCGGGATCATTTTAAAAGAAAACTCCCCACGGATAACAGAGGCATCGTAACACGTTACGGCAAACCTGCAACTCTACAAGAGCCTTCAAAATGAGGTCGTCTGAATGTGACTGAAATCCTGCGACGGTCGAGCATCAGATGGACTGGATCTGATATGAAACCGAGCGTAATGCGCTGGTTGCTTACGACGTGAGTCGCTGAATCCGAATCGTCAGGCCGAGTTGATGCCAAACGCAATTACTTTGATCGGTTTTCCGTACGCCAGGCTTCCGCTTCCTGATAGCAGGCCACGATCCGATTGCGCACAAAGTCGATCAGTTCCTGATCCTGGTTTCGATTCGCGAACTGATCCAGTTCGGCGACAGTGATCGGTTCCCCGACGACAACTCGGACGCGAGCGGGATATAGAAACCAGCTTTTTCGGCCCATTGCCTGAAAGCCCCCGGCAATGCCGACGGGATAGACAGGCAACTTCGCTCGCCGCAGCATTGCGACGAAGCCAGGTTTGAATTCGCCAACCTCGCCCGTTTCGGTCCGGGTCCCCTCGGGAAAAATACCAACCAGGTATCCATGATGCATGCGCCGGATCGTTTCCCGCAGGCTGGCTGTGCTGGCGGATTCCCGGTTGATCGGCATAACGTAGGTATTTCGCAGAATCCAGCCGACGACAGGGACTCGAAACAGCGAGTCGCGTCCCAGAAAACTGACCGGGCGATGCAGCGGCAGTCCGATCAATAGCGGGTCCAGAAAGCTCTGGTGGTTGGACAGGACCAGCCCTCCATCAGCCTCATCGAGTCTTTGGTATCCCCGAGCTCGATATCCCAGCCAGAAACAAAACACGTTCTGCAGGATGAACTGAATGGTTCTCCAATGCAGGTTTCTGGCCTTGGGGGGAGGAAGCGGTAGCGGTTCTGCGGAGGATGACATCCAGAAAATTCTTCCAGTCGGCGGACGTTGGGCGGCGAATTGCGTTTCGCTGGCGGAAGTCTTACGATTCTAGGCCCAATTCGCCAGCCTCACCAAGGCTGGTGACAGGGAATTGCCAGTAACGGATTCCTTCGGTCAATCGCAGACCTTACCATTCGCCCCCTTGTCATTCAGTGGTGAAACAGCGTTCCGTCGCCATTTCGCCATGTGAGGATGGGACTTCGTTGAGACCATCATTTGAGACTTTGCCGTTGGCATCCCCGTAAATTCGGGGCTCTAACGGCTGACTGCAGCCGACCACCTTGTTTTCATCCATTAGAAAGTGACAAATGACTGACAGCATGAAGCCCGCAACTCAATGTCTACACGCCGGACAGGTGCCCGACCCGACGACAAATTCGCGCGCGGTGCCGATCTATCAGACGACATCATACACGTTCAACGACACCGATCATGCCGCCAGCTTGTTTGCTCTACAGGCATTCGGAAACATTTACTCACGGATCATGAATCCGACATGCGATGTTCTCGAAAAGCGACTGGCAGCACTCGAAGGGGGAGCCGGAGCCTTGGCCGTAGCCTCGGGACAGGCTGCAGAATCACTCGCCATCCTGAACATCACTCAGGCAGGCCAGAACATCGTTTCCGCAACCAGTCTTTACGGCGGAACCTACAATCTGTTCCACTACACGTTCCCGAAGTTCGGAATCAAGGCGAAATTCGTTCAGCAGGCCGACCCTGAAAACTTCCGCAAGGCGATTGACGCTAATACCCGCTGCATCTACCTGGAAACGATCGGCAATCCACGTGTCGACGTCCCAGACTTCGAAGCGATCGCTGCGATTGCTCATGAAGCCGGTATTCCGCTGATCGTCGACAACACGCTGGCGTCACCGCTCCTCTGCCAGCCGTTCAAATGGGGTGCAGACATCGTCGTCCACTCCTGCACGAAGTTCATCGGTGGCCACGGGACTTCCATTGGTGGTGTGATTATCGAAAAGGGTGGGTTCCCATGGGGAAATGGCAAGTTCCCCGAAATGACCGATCCTGATCCAAGCTATCACGGCATGAAATTCTTCGAAACGTTCGGCCCGATGAACCTGTCGTACATTTTGAAAGTCCGGACTCAACTGCTGCGCGACCTGGGTCCCGCGATGAGTCCATTCAACGCGTTCCTATTGCTGCAAGGGCTCGAAACCTTGCACCTGCGGATGCAACGCCACAGCGAAAATGCCCTGGCGGTCGCTCAGTTCCTGCAGTCTCATCCCAAGGTGAGCTGGGTGAATTACACCGGACTGGACAACCATCCGTCCTATTCGCTCGGCAAGAAGTATCTGCCGAACGGCTGTGGAGCCATCATGGGCTTCGGGATCAAGGGAGCCACCCCAACCCAGCAGAAGGAAAACGGGATCAAGGTGATCAACAGCGTCAAGCTGTTCAGCCACCTGGCAAACGTCGGCGACAGCAAGTCGCTGATCATTCATCCCAACAGCACCACCCACCAGCAGTTGACTCAAGCCGAACAGGAAGCGACGGGAGTCACACCGGACTTCATTCGACTGTCAATCGGTACCGAAGATGTCGCCGACATCATCGGCGACTTGAAGCAGGCACTGGAAGCGGTCTGATCGCCGACGCTGCTGACCAGTTGCAATCAAGTTTCGTCATGTCACAGAGGGTTGGTCATGAAATGACCAACCCTCTGTGCATCGATATCACGTGAAAATTCCCGTGACTCAAGTTGCTACCAGAGTTCAAATGAGGCCTCTGCATTAAGAACGGATTGACCGGACTTTCATCCGCCGCAGTTGACGGGTTCGGCTGCGACGGTAAATCTCCTCCGCTTGGACCACGACCTGCGCCTGTAGTTCCTCGTGTCGATTGTCGATTCGACGAATGATCGCTTCCGTTGCGTATCCGTCACTCGCTTGAACCGACTCCTGCAATATGACCGATCTTAGCAACTGAAGATCGAGACACTTGCCTGCATCCGCCGTCAGTGACTTCAGGCGCACGAGCATCTCCTGAAGCCGCGGGACGCGACTCGGCACCAGGATCTCAACGATGTTTCGCAGATACGTCGCCTCTTTCCGCAGTGTATGCAAGTTTAAACGACCAGGATGATCTTTAACTGTCTGCAGCGATTGACGTCCCGCGGAGTAGACTCGCCCAAAACCGCGTTTGATAAATTCCCCGTCTGATTTGTCAATCTTCCAGTCAGCCACGCGGCGACGTGCGGAACGGAGAGCTCGCGACGCTTCTTGATACCGTTCTTCGACAATCAGCTGCTCATGGTCGAAGTGAAGCTGATTCTGAAGCAATTCTCGAAGCCCGTTCCGTTCGCCATCAGACATCGGTTCTTCGGTCGTTAACGAGTCAAACGCATCCAGGCAGGCCCGCGCATCGCGAACGGCGGAAAACTTCCGAGCTAATACCGAAAACCGGTGGTTCTCGATTCGATAGGCCTTACTGCCGAGGCCGTCTCGCATCAATCTCAGGATTGCGCGCACCCGCTTGATGTGCCGCCGAAATTCATGAACCCGATCATCGACGCTCATTTCTTGCGATTTCAGGTCGCAACGGCCCTGAGCCAGTTCTTTCCGGATCAATCGTTTCGCCCCTTGGGCGATAGATTCTTTCCGTTGCAACTCGAATCCCATGGACAACTCCGCTTCTTGCTGAAACGTGTAATGATACCACACTTCTGCCAATGCGTCATTTGGAGTTGCAATGCGATTTGACGTCGGTGAATCGTGGTCGGGCGGATCAAGTGAGATCAACGCGAGACGGGTACGACCGCTCTGTCAACGACACGTCGACGAAAGCCAAAGT
Organism: uncultured Schlesneria sp.; assembly: GCA_903911795.1. Lineage (GTDB taxonomy): Bacteria > Planctomycetota > Planctomycetia > Planctomycetales > Planctomycetaceae > Schlesneria. The sequence goes on along the minus strand of CAIWEX010000799.1, from coordinate 52 downwards.
CGACTGATGATGCGGAACGTATTCGCCCAACGAGCCTGGGCAGATCTCCTGT
>CAIWEX010000798.1 GCA_903911795.1 uncultured Schlesneria sp. | reverse complement strand
TTCCCTTCTTGATCGCCGCTTCCCGTGTTGCGGACTGGTCGTCCTGAGGCAGATGCCGATTTGCCGTCGCAAGGCAGTAGACTCCCGCCAATGTCATCGAGTATGTCTGTGGCGGACCCGACGTGTAACCGAAGCCACCATTCTCAAGCTGTCCCGTCAACCAGTACGTGGCGACGCGCTGCCAGGTCTCAGGACGGACTTCAAACTTCGCCCGCTTGGCGGCATCCAGCGCCATCACAGCAAAACGAGTATTTGAACCATCGGCATCGTTCGAATCTTTCCGGTGCTGATATCTCCAACCACCCGTCGCCCTGCCGGCTGAAGCCTGAGCCGCTTCCAACCACGCGACGTTGCGGCGAATCACATCGGCATCCTGCTGAGGAGTTGCCGCGCAAAGCGCCATCGTCTGAATGGCAACGACATAGACCCAATTCGTCTCCAACTGTCTCAACTTGGGGAGTGCCTTCTGTATGACAGCGTCATCTGGTTTCACTCCGGCCTGCAGTAATGCGAGCACCGTGAGAGCGGATTTTCCGCCGGCCATGTTATCCCCTGGCTCGGGCCACATCCCGTCCTCTCTCTGCTGAGACTTGAGGAACTGGATACCACGATCCATTGCCGATCGCTCCGGCAGTCGATCCGCTTCCGCCAATAGTTTTTGATACCGCTTCGCTTCGGTGGCAAGAGTCTCATCTTTATCGGTCGTCATCGTGTCGATGATTTTTCGAGCCTCGGGCGATTTGTTCGCCGCACAAAAATGAAGGACCGTCAGGCGGATGGGCATGTAGGGGTCATCAGCCAACGAGAAGAGTATGTCCGTCGCGCGAGGATGCTGCGGTTGGTTTGTCGCGTACATCGAAAGGGCGTGTGCTGCCCCATGATGAACGCTACGAGCCAGTGATTCGGCAAGACCCTGAGTCGTGGTGTCGGTGATATCCGCGGCGGTGACTTCGAACGACTTCGTGATCGCATCCAAAGCTGTCTCAGACCGGCACCGGCCGAGAAAATTCAAGGCGGTGACTTTGCGAGAACCTCGCGGTTGAGCGAGGTATTTCACGTACCACGGGACGGCCCGTTCATCGACGACAAGAAGAGTTGCTGCAGCAATTGGCGATGCCGTTTCGTTCCCTCGGCGGGGAGGGAAAGCGGCATCCAGCTTCGAGGCTGCTCGCATCGACCATACGATCGGAACGCGAATCGCTTGCAAAATCTTGTCGGCATTTTCGGAATCGTCCGAGTTTTCACTGATGAGCTTTGGCCCGAGTTGTTCAATCAACGCACCGAATTTCGCTTCGTCTGGTGGAACAACGGTGAAGGTTGTCTCCGCCGCAACCGTGAACTTTTCCGGCTTCAGTGCAAACGCATCCTGCCCTCCATCGTTCTCACTCGCGACGACATCCAATGTGCGCCAGATCGTCATGCGGTATTTGCCCGGCTTGGTGATCGTAGCCCAATGTGGCAGGAAGAGCTTGAACACTGCCTCCTTTTTCGCGGGGAGTGGCTCGGCGTGGCTGAGGCCTCCCATGTCGAAGCCGCTGTCGGGCTGAGCAAGGCGCTGGCCGTCGGCATCGAAGACATCGACCTTGAATGAATTTGGACGCCCCAGCGCGTTGCGATAGTCTCCCCCAACGATGGCTCGCTTGTCGGTGTTGGTCTGGTTCGTCACCTTGAAGTGAATCCAGATCGGCTCACCGACCATCAGCAGGAATTTTTCGGGCGTGGCCGATGCGAAGAACTTCACATCTCGAGCTGCGCCGTTCGCGTCCTTGAGCGGAATCAAATCCGGTCCCATCCCCTGAGCAAGAACCGCCGCCTGGAATGCGTCGATCCGCTGCTGAACTTCCTTGTCAGGGATGACGAACACGAGATCCGGCGCGCCGGGAAGGATATCGTCCGAACTCGGAATCAGGACCGTCCTGACTGTCGTAACAGACGATCCATGGAACGAGAGGACATAGCGTCCCGGCTTCGACACGTCGAACAACTGAGCCAGGTCGGACACGACATCAAGATGCGTGGAGTGATTCGGTTCCAGCTTGTATGGACGCGGTTCGCGCGGCGGAGCGGCGTTGCGGATTGGCACCGTCTTGCCATCGGGACCGGTCAGCACCCACGTTCGCGCGGCATTGAACCGATCGAGATCAAACGTGCGCGTCTGCTCGCCATGGTTGTAGACCGTCAACGCGACGTTTACGGGAGGCGCGAACCGGGCGGGAGTAAACGACCACTTCACACGCATTCCGTTCTGAATCGGCCCATACCCATTGCGGCCCCAGTCGCGGTCGTCGGCCTTGTTCTTGAACGCCTCGATCCGCGCGGCGTCTCGCTTGAGAAACGCACTCAGAAAATCCGCCGCCTCGGGCCACGCGAACTGTTCTTCCAACCAACTGAGGTCGTCCCGGCCAATTTTCATTGAGACAAACAAGTGGGCGTGACCGTACTGAGTCTCGCCGACGTACTCATACCACTCGTACTTACGTTCGTATCGAACCGTCGGCCGAGCCTTGTCGTCAGTGAAGGCGACAATCACATGCGGCCGCTCCTCACTGGGCAGATACATCCCCGGCATGATCTCGATCGTTCGTTCGTTCACCACATGCGGATGCCGCCAATGCTGAGGCAACAGTTTGGAAAGTTGCTCGACCATCGCCTTGAAGTCCTGCGGTAGAGGCGGAGCCGTTAATTGTGCAACTTTTACTGTGGTGGCCGGGACTGGACTGAGGCCTTGCGAAGGAAGCCCCGGAGTCGCACGGTCGGTCACCGGGGTTTCGCCAGGAGGCTCCAACCCCGGCCCCCCGTTCGGTGATTCAAGACCACCTTGTGTGACAAGTCGCCGTCCCTCATTTCGTTCAACAATCGGAGTCTCAACCGGCACTTTCGCTGGGATCTGTGTCTGCGCCTTGTATTCCTCGTCGGTCAGGCGCGCGGATGTGGCGATGAAATGAATCTGGTAATCGTCATCAACGTATTCCTCGCCATTGGCTGGCTTGAGAATGCGGCGGCACCGCCCCGATTCCGCGACCGGTGGAGCCGTTTCCAGGCGGACGGTACCGGTCGTCTCAATCTCGTATGTGTTAAATCCGCCGCGAGCAGGGATGGCGATCGAAGTGCGACGTGCAATGAGATCCTTGTCGAGTTCTATTACGAACGTACTGGAGTCACTTCCAAGCAGGCTGAGCTCACCTTCAACGATCGTTCGGTCTTTCGTCGTCCGAACAGAGTCGATCGACTTCATCCACTTGGCGATGCCGTAACCGCATGACCATTCAATCCCTCGTTGATAAAGTCTGAGGACTCCATTCAGTGCGGGCTGACCGTTATTTCTGACCATTCCATTGATCGCGTGAAGACCAGGGTCAGATTGCCAAGTACGCTCCTCTCCCCCGACCGTGCTCCAACGTAAGCCATTTGCAGTTCTCCTACCGAACTTCTCGTGTTTTGGTGGCTCCAGGTCCCCCAATGAATCCAATGTTACTTCAGGTTCGCGGACGACGAGCAACTGCCGCACGCGACGTGGTTGATCGTAGTCCTCGGGAATTGGCGTTCCTTTCGGCAGTCGCGGGTCGGACTTCTGCCCAGATTTGAAATCGTTGAACGCTTGTTGTTGGATCTCATCCTGTGGCGATACCCGTTCGATGAATCGTTGCTCAACTTCGACGGCTCGCGATTCAAATTGAGCATCGCGGTCTTTCAGACGCTTCAACAACGCGGCCCGGGCTTCGGCATCCCACCGCATTTCGGTGACGGCGGTCTCTGAAGCAGGCGGAGGATTGAGTGCGATCCGTTTGCCGAGGTGTTCGACTCGTTCGACGTAGGTTTCTCCGAAGGCGGGGTGAACGAGCGTGACTTCAGTTTTGTCGTTGGTGTGAGCGAACCGGATGTCGCGCGTGCCATCGGTCCGGTTTGTCGCACTGGCCCAGTCGGTGTCTTGGAATGGCGTTACTTGTGGGAGTACGGCGATGAGGGCCTGGTTCGCGAGTTCACGGTACTTCGCGCGGGCCTCACGTCCGCCGAATGCGGCGTCGGTTTTGAGACGGATCGCGTAGTCGATGATTTCCTTGTGGGGCTCCGTGGTGTCATTTTCGCCTGCGATCGGCGGTTGTTCCAAACCAGACCACTTGGTGAACGATTTCGTTTCGTCATCCTTCGTGTACGAGAGTGTCTCGTGTCCGTTCCGCCATCCGGCGAATTGAGGCAACTCTTTGGGGACCTGTTGGCCGAACAAGTCGCGATGCTTCTCCAGCAGGTTCTTCAACTCCTGCAACTCGGCGGCTGGAAGCTTGTGATGAACTCCCGCTTCAATGTTGTTCATGCCTCCGGGAATAAAGACGGTTCCATCCTGGAATACGAACACTCTCCAATCGACGTACCCCATTGAGTGTTGCATCGGAGCGGTACTGGACCACACGAACAATGGCTGAAAAGTCGGTTTGTTTTGTTGAAGGACCGTTTTCCCGTCGGCCTCTTCGGCAGTGTGCCAACCTGCGACGAGAAGTTTGGAGACGTTGTTGGGAATATTGCTCGGCGGATGGTCATCAATGGGAAAGAGCGATGCGCGTCGGGCCGTCAGATGACCGTCACCGGGCGTGACCGACTCACGCGTGATCACCAGGTTTGAAGAGCTTCCCGTCAGCAAGCCGTGAAACTGCAACTGTTTGATCGTGCCACGCGCGCTGTTCGCCGGTTCATTCGCGTCCGAGTAAACAATGAACAGGTCGAACGGCCCGGCCTGCAAATCCTTCAAGTTGAAAGTCATCT
>CAIWEX010000797.1 GCA_903911795.1 uncultured Schlesneria sp. | reverse complement strand
CACTTCACGAACAATGAATGTCCCAGGGCCGACGTTCGCGAAGCTGTAGTTCCCGCTGGCGTCGGTTGTGGTGAACCGTTCCCCGGCATCGAGTGTGCCATTGTTATTTGCATCCAGGTAAATCTTGATCCCGGGTAGGCCTTGCTCACCGGGGTTGCGGACGCCGTTACCGTTCGTATCCTGGAATTTCGTGCCACCGATGAGGATCTGTTGGAAGTTGCCAAAATTGATGCCGCCGACATTAGTGCCGCTGCTGGTGACGATGTTGGCAGGATTAACCGTGGTTTGTACGAAACCTGCCTGCAACACTTCACGAACAATGAATGTCCCAGGGCCGACGTTCGCGAAGCTGTAGTTCCCGCTGGCGTCGGTTGTGGTGAACCGTTCCCCGGCATCGAGCGTGCCATTGTTGTTCGCATCCAGATAGATCTTGATTCCCGTCAGGCCTGGCTCACCGGCGTTGCGGATACCGTTGCCGTTCGTATCCTGGAATTTCGTACCACCGATGAGGATCTGTTGGAAGTTGCCAAAGTTGATGCCGCCGACATTAGTGCCGCTGCTGGTGACGATGTTGGCCGGATTAACCGTGGTTTGTACGAAACCAGCCTGCAGCACTTCACGGACCATGAATGTCCCGGGGCCGACGTTGGCAAAGCTGTAGTTCCCGCTGGCGTCGGTGAAAGCAAAGCGTTCCCCGGTGTCGAACAGTCCATTGTTGTTCGCATCCAGGTAAATCTTGATCCCGGGCAGACCAGGCTCACCTGAGTTGCGGACGCCGTTGCCGTTCGTATCCTGGAATTTCGTACCACCGATGAGTACGAGTTGGAAGTTGCCAAAGTCGATGCCGCCGATATTGGTGCCGCTGCTCGTGACGATGTTGGCAGGATTAACTGTGGTTTGCACGAAACCTGCCTGTAGCACTTCGCGGACAATGAATGTCCCGGGGCCGACATTTGTAAAGCTGTAGCTCCCGCCGACGTCAGTGAATGTAAAGCGTTCCCCCGTGTCGAAAAGTCCGTTGTTGTTCGCATCCAGGTAAATCTTGATCCCGGGTAGACCTGACTCACCGGCGTTGCGGGCACCGTTGCCGTTCGTGTCCTGGAATTTCGTCCCACCGATTGTGATGAGTTGGAAGTTACCAAAGTCGATGCCGCCGACATTGGTGCCGCTGCTGGTGACAATGTTGGCAGGATTAGCCGTGGTCTGTGTGAATCCTGACTGCTGAATTTCGCGGACAATGAACGTCCCTGGGCCCACGTTTGCAAAGCTGTAGTTTCCACTTGCGTCGGTCGTGGTAAAGCGTTCCCCCACATCCAGCGTGCTGTTGTTGTTCGCATCCAGATAGATCGTAAAACCTTGCAGTCCCTGCTCGCCGATGTTTCGGACGCTGTTACCATTGGAGTCCTGAAACTTCGTGCCGCTGATCGTCACCAACTGAAAGCTGGCGATGAAGTTGCCAAAGTCGATGCCGGTGACATTGGTGCCACTGATCGTCACGATATTGGCAGGATTGACCGTTGTCTGTGTGAATCCTGCCTGCTGGACTTCTCGGACAGTGAACGTCCCGGGACCCACATTCGCAAAGCTATAGTTGCCGTTAGCGTCGGTTATGGTAAAGCGTTCCCCCGCGTCAAACGTGCCGTTCGTGTTCGCGTCGAGGTAGATCGTAAAGCCTTGCAGGCCCTGCTCGCCGACGTTTCGGATACTGTTACTATCGGCGTCCAGGAACTTTGTTCCGCTGATCGTGACCAACTGGAAACTGGGGATGAAGTTGCCAAAGTCGACGCCACCGACGTTGGTTCCGCTACTCGTGACAATATTGGCAGGATTGGCCGTTGTCTGCGTGAATCCTGCCTGCTGAACTTCGCGGACAATGAACGTCCCTGGACCCACATTCGAAAAGCCGTAGTTGCCGTTGGCATCGGTTGTGGTGAAGCGTTCCCCCGCATCGAATGCGCCGTTATTGTTCGCATCGAGAAAGATCGTAAAACCTTGCAGGCCCTGCTCACCGGCATTTCGGACACCATTGCCGTTTGTGTCCTGGAACTTTGCCCCGTTGATGGTCGTCAGAGTGAAGTCGCCAAAGTCGACTCCGGTGACGGTCTGATTGGTCGTCAGCGTAATCGCTGGGGGATTCGGAGAAGTCTGCAAGATCCCCGCTTGAGGGACTTCTCGGACGCGGTATGTTCCAGCAAAAAGATTTGTGAAGTGGTAATTGCCGGTCCCGTCTGTCACGGTATTTGACTCGCCTGCGTCAAGCAGGCCGTTATTGTTGGCGTCCAGGAATACCGAGATGCCAGACAGGCCGAGTTCACCCGGTTGCTGGACACCGTCGCCATTGAGGTCGTTAAACTTCAGACCGGAAATGCTGCCGGTCATGCAACCGGCGATAGAGATGATATTGTTATCGAGCGTCACGGCACCGTTGCGCGCCAGGGCACTGCCATCCAAGGTCGCGCCGGTATTTAATGTGATGCTCGTCAGTGCGAGAATATGCCCTACGAACGCCGTGGTTGTCCCCAATGTTGCAGAACTGCCGACCTGCCAGTAGACATCACACGGGTCACCGCCGTTGATCATCACCACGGACGAGTTGCTGGCGGTCGTGAGGGTACTTCCGATCTGGAATACGAATTCGGCATTCGGATCTCCCTGAGCATCAAGTGTCAGCGTCCCGGTCATTTGGGCCGATGACGCGAAGAAATAGACGCCAGGTGTCAGCGTCAGTCCACCTAAATCCTGACCGGTCAGGTTCACAGTCAATGCTCTCCCCGCAGCTTCATTGTACGCTGTGGTCAGATCGCTTTTCGCCTGGGTAGCAACTGCGTCTGCCACATGGATCGTTCCGTCCGTGACCGATCCCGGAGGAAAGCCAGTGACAGCGGAACCGGGGCTGACGCCAACGTCCCCTTGAACCGTGGACGGGCCAGTATTGGTCACCGCCGACCCAGCCAGAACGGCAAAAGTGTCAGCCGTGCCGAGGTCGATCGTCATCAGAATGCGATTCTCCAGAAGCTCGATGTGAGCTGCCACCGGTCGAGTTCGGCTGGGGCGATTCCGGCGAGGTGATTTGCGATTCAGGAAGTTGTCAAATAGCCAATTGGTGATATTCCTGGACATGCTGAATTTCCTGTTTGCGGAATCAAGATCGCATTTCAAAAAGCAACGCCAACACGAACGAAAGGTTTTCCGGTCAAAGGGAGTGCCGAATCATGGCCTGCCCCAATTCTTCCAGGTGATTGACAGTTGCAGCACGGTCGCCAGCGACACCCAGATGAAATAGGGCCCCTGAGCGAGTGCGACCCATTTGAAGTGCGGCCAGATGGCGATGACGCACCAGATGATCGTTGCCCAGACGACGAGAATATCCACTGCTGCCAGTGGCAGGTTTCGCATCCCGAACTGAATGGGCGTAAAGATCAGATTTGCTACGAGATTGATGGCAAACGGCAACGCGACCAGCCAACTGACTTTGCCTCGAAACATCTGTGCGAACACGAACCCGAAACTGACAAGTATGATCGGGTAAAGGATCTGCCAGATAAGACCGATTGTGGCCGGAGCGGGTGTCCAGGTTGGCTTTTCGAGAGCGTTGTACCATTCAATCCAGGGCATTGTTGTTGTGCCTTTCTTGAAACCGAGTCGTGAAGTAATTCTTGGTTGCAATGGTGCCGTTATGAAAGTTCAGATTCACCATGTCACGTTGAACGATCTTCCGTGGGGCAATAAAAAAAGCCGACGTGCCGGATCTCCCTTGCGGAAATTCCGGCACGTCGGCTTACTCTCTCACGAGCCATCTGGATCAGCCAGATTGCTCTTGATTTCGTCTTCCGTCGAATTTGAATTGTGGTTGGGACACTTCACAATCTGCTTGTGACGAGCCCTACCCTTAAGATCGTACCAATTTCCTGAGTCAACGGATAGGACCCCTGCTCAATTCCACAGGTGCGATGCCTTTTTGATGCTGGGGCGGGATGTCGGGTGGGACCAGAGGCGCTCAACGCGGGTAACGATTTTCTGAACGGCAAGATTTGAATGGCCGAGTTCGTGAGGGTTCGGAGATGCGATAAAAGCCGTGAATTCTAAGGCTCGAGATAGTCGTGGTTCGCTCCGCGAACCAACGCCGCATTTTCTTATGGCAACTCAAATATTCGCCTCGCGCTCAGAAGTCTGTCAACCAAGACGCGTTGGT
>CAIWEX010000796.1 GCA_903911795.1 uncultured Schlesneria sp. | reverse complement strand
TCGGCATTCGTGCTGGCAACCAGTCTGACGTTTTTCGCATCCGTAGCACAGGCGGAAGATAAGCCAGCCGCGGCCAAAGACCATGCTGCGGAAAACCACGGCGATCATGCAGCGGGGGCCGGACATGGCCAGAAACTGGGAGAAATGGTTCATGCCACCGCCGTAGCTCCGTTTGCGTTGCTGCTGCTGTGCATCGCCCTGTTTCCGCTGCTGAACCCTCACTGGTGGGAACACAATCGGAACAAGGGATTCATCGCTGCAGGATTGGGCGTTCCCGTGGTCCTCTATCTGCTGACGTTCGGTCACCATGGACTCGAAGCTCTGGAGCACGCCGGGAAGGAATACGTGTCGTTCCTGGTCCTGCTGGGATCGCTCTTCGTGATCAGCGGTGGCGTCTACGTCCGTGGCTCATTGAAGGGTTCGCCCATGGTGAACACGATGTTTCTGGCGCTCGGAGCGGCCGTGGCCAGCTTCGTCGGAACCACTGGCGCTTCCATGCTGTTGATCCGACCGCTGCTGCGAGCCAACGAGAAACGCCTGCGTGTGGCACACGTCGTCGTGTTCTTCATCTTCGTCGTCTCCAATTGTGGCGGACTACTGACCCCGCTGGGCGATCCCCCGCTGTTCCTGGGATTCCTCAAAGGTGTCCCTTTTGAATGGACGTTCCGCCTGCTGCCGCAATGGGGCCTGGTCAACGGCCTGTTACTGATCGTCTTTTTTATCTGGGACACAATCGCCATTCGCCGAGAAGCGAGTTCTCCGGAAGCGGAAGCGGCTCTTGAAACGCCGTCATCACCCGTGAAATTTGGCATCGATGGTCTGCACAACTTCGCCGGTCTCGGTGGAATCGTGGCGATCATTTTTTGTTCCGGCCAAGGTCTCGGCAACGGAGGCAATTCCTGGCCGTTTGGCGTTCAGGAACTGCTGATGCTGGGTGTGTCGGCACTCTGTTACAAGATGACAACGGGAGATATCCGCAGCAAGAACCGGTTTGGATTCGGGCCAATCATCGAAGTTGCCGTCCTCTTCGCAGGGATCTTCGCAACCATGATCCCAGCCCTGGCCATCCTGAATGTGAAAGGGAAAAGTCTGGGAATCGACACACCGGCACAGTTCTTCTGGGCTTCGGGTGTTCTTTCGAGTTTCCTTGATAATGCGCCGACCTATCTGACATTCGCAGTGACTGCGTGCGGGATTCGCGGGATCGATGCCGAATCAGGCCGGTATCTGGCGGAGTTCCTGAAACTACCGGGTGGCGAAGCGGCACAGATCCTCGCAGCCATCTCCTGTGGCTCGGTCTTCATGGGGGCCAACACCTATATCGGAAACGGCCCGAACTTTATGGTGAAAGCGATCGCAGAAGAAAACAACGTCCGAATGCCAGGCTTTTTTGGCTACATGGCCTATTCCGGTGCGATCTTGATTCCCATCTTCGTCATCGTGACGTTTGTCTTCTTCCTCTAACGATAGATTCCCAACATGAGTGACTCTGAAAAGAACTCCGCGAAGAAGTCGGCCAAGAAGCCACCTCAGAATGCCATGCGCGACTGGATCATTCGCGGAGTTGTCTTCGGAACACTCGGTATCCTGCTCGTCGTGGCCCTCCTCGACTTCCAGGCGAAACAAGCCGCGACAAAGACCTCCGAGGCTTGGCGAGCAGCTTTGACTTCTGTGGGCGAACACCAGGATCTGGCAAAATCAAAGTTCGAACAGATCCCGATTCAGGGCAAACCCGTCGTCACAACGGACAAGGCAGGCCCGAATAACTACGCGGCGATTTCGGTCAACACGTACGTTTGGAAAGGAACGCTTCGGACCTACACCGTAAAGGTCTATTTCGGGATGGGGAAGGATGCTCCTGTCGAACAGATCGAAGGACCTGGAGCACCTGGCGAATAGTTGATTCGAGACGATCAAGCCTCGAAATCCTGTTGAGACAAAAATGTGGCCCGACACCAAAGTGTCGGGCCACAATGTTTTGGCTGAGAATCAGCGGCCTATTCAGCTCATCAGATTCTGCAGAGCTCCGGTGCTGTCACCCAGGAATGGCAGCTTCACGTCAACTCGTTCCAGCATCGACAGCCAGAGGTTGCTCAACGGCGTTTCTTTCTGATAGACGAGGTGACGTCCCGACTGGACGGTCCCGCCACCTTTGCCTGCCAGCAGAATCGGAAGATTGTCATGGTTATGGGCGTTCCCGTCCGAGTTGGCACTGCCATAAGCAATCAGGCAGTGATCCAGCAGCGTGCCATCCCCTTCCGGAATCGCTTTCAGTTTCTGCAGCAGGTATGACAACTGCGAAACGTGGAACTTGTTGATGTCCCGGATCTTTTCCTTCTTCTTCGCATCGTTGCCGTGATGGGACAGGTCGTGATGTCCTTCCGAGACACCGACGAACGGATAGGCCCGATTGCTCCCTTCGTTGGTGAAGACAAACGTGCTGACGCGAGTCACATCGGCCTGGAACGCCAGGACCAGCAGGTCGCACATCAACTTGACGTGGTCCGGAAAATCCTTCGGAATTCCGGCAGGGACCGGATAGTCGGGGGCTTTCACTTCGGGCAAATGAGTCGCACGTTCAATTCGCTGTTCGATGTCGCGGATCGACGAGAAGTATTCATCCAGTTTCCGCTGGTCGTTCATACTCACCTTCGCCTGCAGATCGCGTGAATCTTCCCGCACGAAATCGAGAACACTCTTTCGCAGCTTGTCCCGCTGAACTCGATCCGCGTTTCCACCCGACCCGAACAGGCGTTCAAACACCAGCTTCGGATTGACTTCTTTCGGCAATGGTTGAGTCGCCGAACGCCAGGCCATTGTCGACGAATAGACGCAGCTATAACCCGAGTCGCAGTTCCCGGCCATTGCACCCGCTTCGCAGCCGATTTCGAGCGACGCCAGACGAGTCTGGTCGCCGATGCGCGATGCTGCTACCTGGTCAACCGAAATGCCGTTGCGAATGTCGGTGCCGTCAGTCTTGACGGGATGGGCACCCGTAAGGAACGCCGCCAGGGCACGAGCGTGATCGCCACCGCCATCACCGTGCGGACGAGCCCCGTCGGCGGTCAATCCGGTCAGGATTGTCACGTCATCTTTGACGGGGGCCAAAGGTTCCAGGATCGGCGTCAATTCGAAGGCGGAACCTTCAGTCGCCGGTGTCCAGTCCGCCATGTTCTTGCCATTGGGAACGTACAGGAACGCCAGCCGGTTAGGAGCCGTCGCCGCCTTGGCTGGGGATGCTTCCGCCGCCCATGAGGTCATCGGCCCCATCGATTCCAGCCATGGCAGGGCCACCGCTGTACTCAGGCCTTGCAGAACGGTTCGTCGAGAAACTGGCTGGGTCATGACTGTACCTCGAATCAAGTCAGAAACAGGGATCTTGAATTATAGGGTTCGACGGCGCTTCCCACACGGGACATGGACAATTCTTGATGCGTTTTCAATTCTTTTTGGGGTCGATGTCTTCTTTTCCGCGCCGCAGGCGGAATGGATCGCTTTTGACGATCTCACTAACCAGCACGGAAAACTTGTAATCGTTTTTCGCCAATGTTTCCTGAATCTGCATGACCGGCCGGCGGTCATAGAATTCCAGGCCACGGCCCAAGGCATAAATCATCAGTTTTTCGGTCAAACAGCGAGTAAACATCGCCCGCTTCTCCATCAGGATCGACTTCAGATCGGCAGGGCCTTGAACAGGTTTCCCATCTGGCAGAACTCCGGATGTTTCAATCGGGAATTCGCCATCTTTCGTGCGGAAAGCTCCGATCGCGTCATAGTTTTCGAAGGCGAATCCGATCGGGTCCATTTTGGCATGGCAGTTCGCACAGGCTGGGTTCGCCCGATGCTGTTCCATCCGCTGGCGAAGTGATCCGGTCAACTGAGCTTTCTCACCTTCTGCCAGTTCGGGGACGTTCGGTGGTGGTGGCGGGGGTGGAGCCCCCAGGATCTGTTCCAGCACCCAGCGACCGCGTTTGACGGGCGATGTCCGTGTCGGATTCGAGGTCACGGTCAAGATGCTCGCTTGAGTCAGCAGGCCACCTCGCAACTTGTGGGGCAACGAGACGCGTACAAACTCACGCTGGATCGGCTTGCCACCGGGATGTTCCACCTTCTGGCCAGCCCAGTTCCCCATCGTGTCGGCAATCCCATAGTGCCGCGCCAGTGTCTGATTCAGGAACGTGAAGTCGGAATCGACGAGATCGAGCACACTGCGATCTTCGCGGATGACTGCATCGAAGAACATTTCTGTCTCTTTCGCCATCGCGTTCCGCAGGTCTTCGTTGAATGACGGAAACCGTTTGGGATCGGGAGCAATCGTTTTCAGTCGTTTCAATTGCAGCCATTGCATGGCGAAATTATCGACCAGCGATTTCGATCGCGGGTCCTTCAGCATCCGTCGGACTTGAGCGTCCAGGTTTTTGGTCAGTTCTCCTCGTGCCGCCAACTGCGACAACTCGTCATCCGGCATCGTGCTCCAGACGAAGTACGACAGTCGGGAAGCCAATTGATATTCGTCGAGCGGATGGGGTTCGTCACTGTCCGGGCGGTCATCCAGTTCCAGGCGAAACAGGAACTTGGGCGAGACCAGCACCGCCATAAACGCTCGCTGGATGGCCGCTTCCCACGACAAACCATCGTCCTGAGCCAGCGTGGTCATGATGACGAGGCGTTCGATCTCATCCTTGGTCGCAGGACGTCTGTAGGCACGGCTGACAAATCGAGTCAGGACTTCGCGAGTCTGATCTGGTCGAGACTTCTCCGGTGAACAGGCGAGCAAGGCGCGATGGGAAGCGGGTCGAGTGTCGAGCGGCCCTTCCAGGTTGAAGTTTTCCACATACAGCGTGATTGCATTCGACTTGTCGGGTGCGATGGCATCAGCCGGGGCATCTGCGGGTTTCGCGACTTCCGTCGGCTTGACGATCGCCACAGCGACACGGTCAAACCCTTTCGTCGGTGGAATTCGGACCTCAATCCGTTCCGCTTTGTCTACCGATCGAGCATTGATTGTCACGGTCTTCACGATGACAAACGGTCGCAGGCCAGCCACGGATTGTCCCGCCAGCCGACTGGCTTCGTCATCAGTCGCTCCACCCGTAACATTCTTTCCACACGCCAGGATCACAACTTGAACGGGTTGGTCGCTGGCCGTTTCGGCATAGCAATTGACGCGGAAATTGTATTCGCCATCGTCAGGGATCATGTACCGCGTGTGCAGTGGACCTGTCAGGATCGGATTGGCACCTGTCGTTGAAATCGGGCGAAATCGCTTTTCAGCAACGCCCGGCCCGGCAGGTTCCAAATACCGTGAACTCAAACCCCGATCAGGAGGCTTGGGAGGATTTGGAGTGATCGCCCGGTTGACGATCGTCTCGGCCGCAGCCAGGTAACGCTCCATCAGGACAGGAGAAAGCGTCAGCACGTCACCGATGTTGTCGAACCCATGACCAATATCGTCGGATGGAAAATCTTCCGCAGGGTTGAAGTCAATCCCGATCAGGTCACGGATCGTGTTGTTGTACTCGACACGATTGAGTCGCCGCACCGTCACTCGCCCGGGGTCCGGTTTCGCATTTCGGTCGGCGTCCTCAAACAAGGCTTTGACCAGTGTGACAAACTTGTCGACTTCGACGGGATCAGGCTTCGGCTGTTCCTTGGGAGGCATCTGCCCGGTCTCGACCATATCGAGCACATTTTCCCAGACACCGCGTCGAGCGACCAATGACTTCGCGTCTTGATCGGCTGATAGATTTAAATCCGCCTTCGGTTCCTTCTCGCTATGACAGGATATGCAGTGCTTCTTGACGAACGGCACTGATTCCGAGGCAAAACGCTTAGCGAGTGTGGCCGAGTCATCCGCTGCATTGACGCATGGAATGAATGAAACAGCGAACAGAACGCCTAGCAGGCAGATACGGTAGGTCATAAATCTGTCGGTCAGCAGAAGGAGGCGGGAGTGCATCAGCACCGTCAAGGCAAGCGAGCGGCTTCAAATATATCGGCAACCGCCACTGGAAGCCAGTGGATTTCCCGTAAGTTGCGGTCCGACAAGTTCACGCCTGAGCAACCTTTGAACAACCTTAAGACATCCACGAATCATTGAGCTGGCGTGCGTGTTGACGACGATTTCTCGCGACCGTTTCAATCGTACCCTTTCCGGACATCGATCTGGCAATGTTGGTCGCAGGTTCAATCCGGAAACTTCTACCTCGAAGAATATTTCTGCAGCACCGCTTCCAACTCGGTCATCTTAAACTTCCTCGCTTTATCCATCAGCGTCAGTCCCTGGAAGTCGGGCTCGCTGGGGTCAGCACCGAATTTCAGCAGCAGTTCCGCCATGACCGGATTCGTGGCACGGGCAATCGGCGCGAATTCATAAATCGGTTTGAATCGAACCTGGGGATCCGCGCCGTGTTCCAGCAGCAGCTTCAAAATGTCGGGAGTCTGTAATAGCAGTGAAGTGTGAACCAGCGTCGCCTGCGTCCGTGGCGACAATTGGTTCCAGAATGCTTTTCCTGAACCGAGCAATTCACGGACTCGATCGACATCGCTTTGCAGGACTGCGGTGTCGATATCGTAGAACGAGCCGGACTTCAGCAGAAAGTTGACCAATCGCTGCGTTTCGGGACGTCCAACTTCCACATGACCGGCAGCAAGTTGCAGGGGAGTCTGCCCTTGTGCATTCAGGGCGTGCAGATCTGCCCCGTGCTGAAACAGGAATCTGGCGATGGTCAGTGCACCGGACCTGGCCGCAGCATGCAGAGGCGTATCACCTTGATCATCAGGTGCATTGAGGTCAGCTCCCAGCTCCACCAATGTTTTGACGACTTTCAATTGCTGCTGAGAGATCGCGCAGTGCAAAGGCGTATTACCTGAAGTCGTTCGAAAGCTAATCAGCGCGGGATCGGACTTGATGAGAGCTCGGACTTTTTTGTCATTCCCTTCTTCAGCGGCATCAATAATCTCAGGCATGGAGTTCATCCCATTTCAAACGACGGGAATTCGGCGTGCTCAGATCCATTGGAAGCGAGAGGATTGTCATCCGACGATCTCCGTGACAACTCGGCCATGGACATCGGTCAAACGGAAATCGCGGCCGCCGTGACGGTATGTCAGTTGTTCGTGATCGAGGCCCAGCAGGTGCAGCAGCGTTGCATGCAGGTCGTGAATGTGGACTTTGCCCTCAATCGCTTCATAGCCGTGATCATCCGTGGCTCCATAAGCAAAGCCGCCACGCGTACCGCCACCCGCCAGCCACATTGAGTAGCCTTTGTTGTTATGGCCGCGACCGTCGGTTGTCGGATCATCGGGAGTACGACCGAACTCGCCACCCCAGATGACCAGTGTGTCGTGCAACATTCCACGCTGTTCGAGATCGGTCAGCAGCCCGGCGATCGGACGGTCAATCTGTTGGCAGTTGTTCGTCATGCCGCTGGTCAAAAAGCCATGATGATCCCACTCGGTATGCGTGATCTCGATGAACCGCACACCTGCCTCCGCAAATCGTCGCGCGAGCAAACATTGACGGCCGAACGTTTCCGTCGGACCACCAGCAGCGCCGTACATCGCGAGCGTTTCTTTAGTCTCGGTGGAGATATCCATGACTTTCGGCATTGCATCCTGCATGCGAAAACCAAGCTCATAAGATTCGATCAGTCCTTCAACCCGCGGATCGGATGTTTGATCGGCGAGCTCGCGATTCATCGCTTGAAGCAGGTCGAGTTGCTGACGCTGTCCGGCCGTTGTCAGTCGCTTGTTGGCGAGATTGCCGACCGTCGGATTCTTAACAGGACGATTCGCATCGCCCAGCAGTGTCGCAGAGTATGCAGCCGGCAAAAACGCATTCGAGTAATACCGTAGCCCGCCCAGCGCCGACAATGGGTTAATCGAGATGAAACCAGGCAGGTTCTGGTTCTCGGTTCCAAGGCCGTACAGCGTCCAGGCACCGAGCGATGGTCGCACGAATTGAAAGCTGCCGGTGTGTAACTGCTCAAGTGCCTGTGGATGGTTCTCATTATCGGTGTGCATCCCGCGTAGCACACAAAGCTTGTCGGCGTGTCGACCTGTCTCAGGCAACAGTTCCACGATGCTCAGTCCGCTCTCACCATGTCGCCGAAATTTCCAGCGCGAGCCGAGCAGTTTAGAGTTTGGCGATTTTCCCGGCTTCCCGTGATCGGCCAAAAGTTGTGGTTTCTCATCAAACGTCTCGACATGTGAAGGCCCGCCACGCATGCAAAGGAAGATGATTCGCTTCGCTCGCGCCGCAAAGTGGGGGGCTTTCGAAGTCAACGGCCCGCCCGCTTCCCTGGCGGCTGCTTCCGCCGCCAGACCGGCGAACGCAACGTAACCGAAACCGGCCGATACGGTCTGCAACAACTGGCGACGTGAGAGAGTCTTGAACTTGTCCATCTATTTTCCCGCGAAAGTCGGCACGCACAGCGAGAACGAATGGTGATGCGTGCTCCTGACAGGCGTAACCCCAACTGTACTATGTTCAGTTCATTTCAACATCCGAAATTCTCCGCTGGCAAACAGAGCCTGGCAGAAACTGGTCCAGCGTTCGAGGCGGAGTTGTTCGGGGGTCGGAGATGCGGCCTTCGAATCGGTTACGACGGATTCCGTTTCGGCGAGATATCTCAACGAGCGAGCCAGTTCTTCCGAAATCGGGGTGCGGGAAAAGGCACATTGATAAATTCGAGTGACGCGACCTGAATCATCAAGAGACGTCTCATTCAATAATCGCTGAGCGGCATGACAGGATTGTTCGACGATCCACGAACTGTTCATCAAGAACAACGACTGAGCCGGGACGATGCTCTCTTCGCGCTGTGCGACCGGACGTTCCGGCGAGGCGAAGTCAAACAGCGTGAACATCTCGGGCAACACACCACGCACGACCGGAAGGTAGACGCTGCGATGCGGTTGTTCCAGACTCGCAGGTGTGAACAGAGGCTGAAATGTGCGGTACTCGTCTTCGCGATACGGATTGAACTTCGAAAGGAATGCCTGTTCAGAGGATGGAGGAGTCAGATCCAGCGTCCCGGCGACCGATTTGATCGCATCGCGAAACACCTCAACTTCCAGTCGTCGCGGTTTCATTCGCGAGAGGAAGACGTTGTCAGGGTCTTTGACAGGGTCTTTCTGCGATTCTCCAATCGCCAGGCGATAGGACCGGCTCAGCACGATCGATCGCACCAGTCGCTTGATCGACCAGCCATCATCCATGAAACGGACGGCGAGATGGTCGAGCAGTTCCGGATGTGTTGGACGAGCCCCGTTGACTCCGAAATCATCCAGCGTCGTCACAATTCCTCGGCCGAACAGGTGCAACCAGACTCGATTGACGAAGACTCGCGCCGTCAGTGGATTGTCTCGCCGTGTCAGACTGTCAGCCAGTTCGAGTCGTCCACTGCTTTTCATGTCCACCGGTTTTTTGTCGGTCAACGTGATGATCTGCAGCGTACCGCGCGGGACCGCGTCACCGAGGTTTGTCGTTTCACCACGGATATGGATCCGGCAGTCTTCGCAACTCTCTCGTTCGCGCACTCCCATCGCCCAGCCGGGTTGTGGCGGGGCGGAGTCCATCGCGGTCTGCAGCGCCTGCTCGTGGGCTTTGACCTTCACATCCCAGTCTTTAATCTCCGCCTCCATTCGTGCGATATCCTTCTCAAGCGCGGCCTTGTCGGCTTCCGGTTTCGCGAGTTTCAATTTCGCGTCGGCCACTCGCCTCACGACTCGATAACGATCCGAGCGAGCAGTGTTCTGCGCCAGCGTCATCTCCTGCAGTTTGACGAGATACGCCAGGCCATCTGGGCCAAGCCGTTCTGCATCAGGACCGACGGGTTGAAGTTCACTGTGAGAATGCGCCGTCGCCTTGATCCCCTTCGGCCCATAACCGGCGAGTGTCTGCGTGCTGCGAAAAATGCCCGCCAATGCATAGTAGTCGGCCGTTAGAATCGGATCGAACTTGTGGTCGTGACACCGAGCACATCCGACCGACAACCCCAGCACCGTCCGGCTGACCAGTTCGATTTGTTCATCGATCACGTCCATACGGAAGACTTCTGGCTTGATCTCTTCAAACGACTTGGCCCCCAGCGCCAGAAAGCCGGTCGCGATGCGTTGTTCGTCACGTTGCTCAGGCGACACGTAAGGCAACAGATCACCGGCGATCTGTTCCCGCAGGATCTGGTCGATCGGTTTGTCGCGATGAAACGACTCGATGACATAATCGCGATACCGCCAGGCGTGATAGAAGTAGACATTGCGATCGCGCCCGTTGCTGTCGGCATACCGAGCCACATCGAGCCAGTGCCGTCCCCAACGCTCACCGAATTGCCGCTGGCCAAGCAGCCGATCCACCGTCTGCGCCAACCAGTTCTGCTGTCGATCCGGCTGATCATTCGCGGCGTTCCACCCAGCCACGAACTCTGCAACATCCTCAGGCGACGGTGGCAGGCCGAGTAAATCGAACGACAACCTTCGCAACAATAAATGAGGTTGAGTGTCGCCGAGCGGTTCCATCCCCTGTTCTTCCTGCTTTGCGAGCACAAAGCGATCGATATCGTCCCGAGGCCAATCTGCACGACGGACGTTCGGCGGAGCGACACGTTGCGGCGGTACGAATGACCAGAACCTGCGCCCCTCTTCAATCGACAACCCCCGTTTGACGACTGCCGCCGGACCATCGCGAGGGTCGGCTGCTCCCGTGGCAATCCAGGCTTCAAAGTCCGCAATCACAGCCGTGGACAGCTTTTCTTTCGGAGGCATCGCCGAAACATTAGGATCGTTCCGCAGAGCCTTCAGCAGCAGGCTCTCGTTCGGCTTTCCCGGCATAACTGCCGACCCACTGTCGCCACCTTTGCGCAATCCCTCGCGCGTATCAACCGTCAGCATCCCCTTCAGTTTCCCGCGCGCGACGGCCTCTGCCGAATGGCACTCGTAACAATGAGTCACCAGCACAGGACGGATTTTCTTTTCGAAAAAATCCCGTTCCTTTTCCGAGATTTTTTCGTCCGCACGCGCCATCTCGACTTCGCCGAGGATCCCGACAAGTGATACCACGCAGATCAGACAGATCTCGACGGACCAACGCATACAACTCTCCCGTGAACGGAACAGGCGGGGCGATATTCTATCGGCTGAGCGGACTTGCCGAAACGCGACGAGTCGCACACCGTCAAGTCGCACAGCGTCGCATTGGCCGACTCAATCAGACGTAAAGAATACTCATTTCGAATTCGCCGAGTTCAGTCGACAGGAGATTGTCTGCGAAAGCTTTTACCAACCGAAAAGGCGGACGAACAAGGTCTTCTTCACTCCGAGAAGCTCAAGCGTTTTCTTTGCATACATCTTAATGTCTGCATCGCGGCTTCTGGCGAGCGATCTGATTTGCGGAACGAGGGGTGTTGCGAAAGTTCCACATTGTGCGATGCCAAACAGATAATTGCTGACGACCTCACTATCCGAATGCGTCAAGAAAGTCGGGGCGATGCGAACGATCTCATCAGGAATCAGGTGGGCAAATCGTGACAATGCATTCGCCACGTCTCTCAATTCATACTCGCTGGTCAATGGATGGTCAGCAATCGTACACAGGATCGGAAGGGCAGCTTTCGCATTTGCGATCGTCGGTGCGACACTGCCCAGAGCCAACGCCGCATCAACTCGCACACGCTGCTCCGAATCCTGCAATAGCTTAAGCAAGCAGGCTTCGCCCTGAGCCCAGAGGTTCGCCGAAATCAACCCATCATCATCGCTCGATTTTGCGATCCCCAGAAACTGTGCACCGCGAGCGCGCGTAATCCAATTCGCATCCTCCATCGCTTTCAACGTTGCTTGAACAAACTCCGGTTTAGGACGAAATGACGCGTATGCATTGAGGGTGGCAGGCGTCAACAGCCCATCGTCCTCATGAAATACTTTTAAATAAACGTCAACATCCCGTAGTTCTTTTTCTGTCATTGTGTCATCCCACACTGATGATGTTTTCTATTGGGCTCGACGTCATCTCGGATTTAAAAAAGATAGCGGCCACTGCCATTCATCGGATGCGGTTCGAGATACTTCATTTCTACCTCGCAACGCTGGAGAACCGCTCGAAAACAGCCCTCGTTCTTCCTGAAAAAGATCAATCTTATTTTTAGCGCCGCGCTGCCTAACGTCAATCGCTGGGGCTCCCAGCACCCCTATTTTGCTGGCGGAATCGATGGCCGATTTGAAGACCCACTCAACCTGATCTGCAGCCACACCCTCGCGAGCAAGTAATGCCCCTACATTCAACGCAACGCCAGTTGTTCCATCGACACCTGGTATGTATTGTCCATGACCTTCGGCCGCATGCACAGCGCCGCCGGAACCTGCAAAAGCTCCGACAGCAAGTATTGCACCTAAATATGGTAGCTTGTCAAGTGACCATCCCAAGGCTTTCACGGTTCCGCCACGAACTTTCGTCGTCCACAATACCATCCGAGATTGAGGCGGCAACGCGTCCAATTCTGCTAGAAACTTGAGTGCAAGATCTCGTTTTTCCTTCGACATGGCACTCCATCCAGACGGAATTGTTCCCAATACGCGCCTTACGAGAATCTTGACGTCGGGTTTGGTAAGAACCCTACCGTTTTCCTTGGCCGCATCCACGAGATGCTGGGCCAGCCCAATCGCATCATAAAACCCTGTGCGCCACTTTTGTACTGTTAACAAAGAGGTCGTCTTTGTTTTTGCTAACGTCGATAGTGCGCGCTTCATATCGCGGGACAATTCTTCCGGGATTTTGCCCTCGGCGATGAATCGAGCAAAAGCCGTTGCTTCATCCGCAGTCAGTTTCCTTCCTTTTTTACCAAGTAACGAGGCATGGAACTGTTTGAGCAACTCTCCGACGCTTTGGTTGTACTGGTGATGGCTGACACCACCCTTCGCT
>CAIWEX010000795.1 GCA_903911795.1 uncultured Schlesneria sp. | reverse complement strand
TGCAGTTCCATCCCGAGAGCTTTCTGACCGAAAGTGGCATCGAACTTCTGAAGAACTTTCTGCGGATTGCAGGCGAACTCGCCTGATCGAATGATGCTGGCAAGCTGTCCCTGAGAACTTGGTCGCGGGGCAGTTGGACATGTGGCCTGTGATTCGTGAGAGCAGCATGCGCAACTTCTGTTTCTTGATTGCCTTGGTACTGGGATTTGTGTCGGCGGCGACAGCGGCTGATCCGTTTGTCTCGCGTGGATTCGTTCCTCTCCCTGCCGATGTGGAAATAGGAGCGATGTCGGCAGTGGCTGTGGATGGGGCTGACCGCATTTATGTTCTGCACCGCGGGGAGCCACCGCTACTCGTTCTGGATGGTCAACATCGCTTGGTTGCTGGCTGGGGCAAAGGAGAATTTAAGACTCCTCACGGGTTGCGAGTGGACCGGCAGGGGAATGTCTGGGTGACAGATAATGCACTGCATATTGCCCGGCGCTATTCTCGGGAAGGCGTGGTCACAATGACGCTCGGCCAGGATGGAAAAGCGGGCACAGGTGCAACCGGTTTGCGTTCACCGGACGATCTGGTCTTCGATTCACGTGGCTTCATTTATGTCGCCGACGCAGGAAACAAGCGGATCGCGAAGTTCGACGCCGAGGGAAAGTACGTTGCCGAGTGGGGTGGCGGCGGAAAGGAACCGGGCAAGTTTTCGACTGCCCATGGTCTGGCAATCGATTCCATGGACCGGATCTACGTTGCCGACCGGGGAAACAATCGCGTCCAGGTTTTTTCAACTGATGGCAAGTTCCTCGCCCAATTCAAAGATGGGGGGAACGCCTTCGGCTTACTGGTGACGACCGATGGGCTGATTGTGGCCGATGGCGATGCCCATCGCCTGACGCTATTGGACCTCGACGGAAAGCTGCTCGGGAGCTGGGGAACACCCGAAACGTTGAAGTTGCCACATCTGATGGCTCAGGGGACCGATGGGACGATTTATGTCACCGAGGTCAATGGTAAACGGATCCAGATGTTTCAGCGCGTGAAATGACGGCAGCCCAACGACGTCGACACCGACATCGTTGGGCTGAACACGTCTTCCCCTGGGATCCAGACGATCAAAATACGTCGAGAATGAAGTGATGGCCTGAGTGGAACGGCTTCTTGGTTGGATAGAAGTTGTACCAGCTCTTGTTGTAAACCGGGATCTGCCGCTCTTGTGGGTAGCGGTTGTACAGGCTGTTGTATTCGCGTGGTGCCTGGAAGTTGTGTGGGTAGTAGACGTACGGATAGTAGTAGAATCGATTCCAATCGGTCGGTTGACCTTCTCCGGCAGCTTGTGCCGATTGTCCCCCCGCCAGAACCGCCGCTCCCACCAGCAGCATCGCCAATAACGCTCGACGCATAGTCAATTCTCCTCAAAGCCTGCCAACGGAAGCGGGCATTTTCGCCGCTTGAATTCCGATCTCGATGAGTCGTGTCCCCTTGTTCCAGCCGGAATTAGGGATCAGATGATTCATCGACCACGCAGGGGTCGCTACGATAGGAAACTTCGCGAGAATCGTTGCAACCGTTAGAGTCGGCTTTCGCCCAGGGATAGTAACGCTGGTCGCAGTGAAATGCGTGAAGAT
>CAIWEX010000794.1 GCA_903911795.1 uncultured Schlesneria sp. | reverse complement strand
TCGCATTGGCGATCCTGTGTTTCGGAGTTGTTCAACTCGCTATCTCGAGCGAAGAGATACCCGCGGCGAAGAGTCCAGATTTGGACACTCTGCTCCGCGACGCAAAAAGCACATCCTCCAAAGTGCGTGTCGAAGCCATCAAAAAGTTGGCGTTGGAAAAGAGTGAACGCGCGCTTCAGGCGATCGTCACGGGACTTGAGGATGACGACGAAAACGTTCGCTTCATCGCATCGTACGCCCTGTCTGACCTGGAAACGGCGGCGATTCCCTCACTGAAGAAGTTAATGACAGAGGGGAAGCCCGAGGTCAGAGGACTTGTTGTTCAGACACTCGCCCGGGTGAAAGATCCTGCTCGACTGCCTCCGCTGATCCTCGCAATGCTTGATTCGAACGAGAAGGTTGCCATCAGCGCCCACAAGGCGTTGACTGAGGAATCAGAACCGACCGTGAAGCCGCTGGAACCTTTGCTGGAGGTGATTGCTAAAGGGAATGTCGTCGCGCGCCGCAGTGCCGCGATGATGTTGTCCGACTGCAAAGATCCACGCGCTGTCGAACCATTACTCAAATTGCTGCAAAACGACGTTCCCGAAGTCCGGCCGTATGTTGCGAACGCCTTTACGCGAATTAAGGACGGGAAAGCTGTCGAACCGTTAGTAGTGGCATTGAAGGACAAGGATGGACTGATGCGCAGCCAGGCTGCGTTAGCTCTGGGGACCCAGGCCGATCCTCAAGCCGTAGAACCTTTGCTGGCGTTGCTCGAGGACTCTGAACCCGATGTTCGCAGGTCGACGGTGCTGGCACTGGGGAAAATTCGCGATCCCAGGGCATTCAAACCCCTGATTCCATTCTTGCAGGACGAGCAGGTCGAGACGCGGATCGAGGCCATCTGGGCGGTGGCAGTACTGGGTGATACAGAAGCGTTTGACGCGTTGTTGCCCATCCTGAAATCAGGCAAATATCGCGAACGCGAAGAAGTTGCTGCGGCCATCGGGCTGTGTCGCGACCCTCGCGCCGTCAAACCACTCGTGGCAACGCTTAAGGAACGTGACATCATGGTGGTCTGTCGAGCCGTTGAAGGCTTGGGCTACCTCAAGGACAAACAAGCGGTACTGCCACTTTTAGACACACAACTCTGGAAGCGAATCCCAGAAACGGACGGCCTGCTGGCAGGAACGATTCGCACGGCACTCTTGCAGATCTGCAGCGATTCGATGGAACCGCTGCTCGCGGCCGCCACCAGTCCCGATGCTTCGGTGCGTGCTCATGCAATCTGGGCACTCAACTCCCTTGATGGGGATCGACAGATCGACCGAATTGTGGAAGCCGTAAAAGATTCTGACGCGGTCGTTCGAATCGAAGCGGCCGGCATCCTGGCATACAAGAAGGGCGTGAAGGATTTCGAGGCACTGACGAACTTACTGAAAGACCCGATTCCGCGCGTGCGACAGCAGGCCGCTCGAGCACTTGGCGAAAGAGCCGAAGAAAAGAGAGTGGAACTGCTAATCGAGACTCTGCAGGATCGCGAGTCAGTTGTCCGCAGCGCTGCCGCTGACGCCTTGGGAAGGGCAAAAGACAAGCGAGCGATTCCACCGCTGGTCGCCATGTTGAAAGAGACAGATCCCGAAGTCGCCTATTCCGTGAAACAATCGTTGCAGTCCTTGGGATATGACCTCAATCAGAATCAGTGAATGCACGGCACGCATCAACCGGAACGCGTTAGCGTTCCGGTTGTTGCCAAAGTGGCCTTCATCGCTCCGCGTGAAGTC
>CAIWEX010000793.1 GCA_903911795.1 uncultured Schlesneria sp. | reverse complement strand
ATCGATGTCGCCGACCTCGATCATGTAGAGGAATGGAAAATGACGGAACTGCTCGGGATCGATGTCCACGATGGCACCGTTCGGATTGACCTGCAGCGAGGTGAGCTGCTGGAGACGGTAGGACATGTTCATGTCGGAATCCGGGTAATCCGTGGACCACTTGCGGCTGCTCCTGCCCCAGCCACGCCCGCCATTACTCGACGAATTGTAGCGGATGCGTGCAAAAGTGAAGGTGTCGTTCGGCAGCTCTTTGCTCAGCGGCCAGGTGGGATACCCCTCCTCCTGACCCCGGCGAGTGTCTCGAGGATCCTCCGGCACACTGCCATCCTTGACACCGAAGTTGGTCGGCTTGCCGCCTTCCCGCCCCTGCTCCACCGCCCAGACGACACACCCTAGCAACGCCAGAGTGAGGATTAGAATGTGGGAGGCTCGAGGTTTATGCATGAGCTTGATAACGCTGCTCGAAGCTGACTCCTGCGCACTTCTTTGATGACACCGGCGGTCGGATTGAAGCCGACAC
The DNA here is from genome assembly GCA_903911795.1 of uncultured Schlesneria sp. Taxonomy (GTDB): domain Bacteria; phylum Planctomycetota; class Planctomycetia; order Planctomycetales; family Planctomycetaceae; genus Schlesneria. The sequence continues at coordinate 1,336 of CAIWEX010000793.1, read as the reverse complement.
ATCCTCAAAGATTCAAGATTTTGAGTCTGGTTTTCCATCATTTCAAATTGTTCATCCGTTTTTTTCAAGGCAGCCTCAACACCCATGCATCGCCGCAATTGGCTGGGAAAATGCTGAGAAGATCCCTGACTTTCGAATTCAAGCGCCAGAGCCTGAGCATGTGGTTGCCAAGATAAACATGACGAGTTGAAATGCGTATTGCGGTCGGATCGTGGCGTCAATGCTTCAGGAACCTGCCAACCTCGCCACCACCTAACCTGGAAAACTTTCAGGAAATGGTTCCAAGCCAAAGAAAGATGGACATCTCATCAAAAAACGGTGGGCATGAACCGCGCTTTTCGCAAAAAACGACGGCCCATAATCCAATATTTAAGCTGAATGCTTCTCAGGTTAAAATGTAAATAGTTCGCATTCCGTTCACATCCATCAATAAAGGACTTGGTTTGGCTTGGGGAGTGGGTAAGGGCAACGCTTCAAAACATAACGTCATCAATTCATGAAAGTCATTTTACTATGTGGTGGGCTTGGCACCCGCCTGCGAGAAGAAACGGAATACCGCCCGAAACCCATGGTTCCCATCGGCGGCCAGCCGATTCTATGGCACATCATGAAGACCTATGCGCGTTATGGGTTCACTGAATTTGTGCTCTGCCTGGGTTACAAGGGCGAGATCATCAAGGACTATTTTCGCAACTACTTGTGGAATCGCAGCGATGTGACGCTGAAACTGGGTCGTTCCCGACAGATCATCTACCACAATTCGCATGAAGAAGAAGACTGGACAGTGACACTCCTGGAGACGGGATTGAACACGATGACGGAAGGGCGGTTGCTGCGGGCGATGCAGCACATTGGCGATGAAGACGTGCTGCTGACCTATGGTGATGGGTTGACAGATTCAGACATCGGCGCATCCGTGCGTTTTCATCAAGAGCATAAGGCTCTACTCACGCTCACCGCCGTGCAGCCTGCAGGGCGCTTTGGCGAACTGGGGATCGATGGCGCCACGGTGCGGTCCTTTCAGGAAAAGCCGGAGCAGGAATCCGGCTTCATCAACGGTGGTTACATGGTGGTGGACCGTCGCATGCGCGAGTATCTAAGTGGAGATGACTGTGTGCTTGAGCGTGAACCGCTGCAGCAACTGGCGCGGAACGGAGCCTTAAAGGCCTACTGCCACCATGGTTTCTGGCAATGCATGGACACTTTTCGTGAGTTTGAAATACTGAACAAGATGTGGGACAATGGCAGTGCCCCATGGAAAGTCTGGTGATGTTTGGAGGCGTTTACAAAAGCAGGCGCGTTCTGCTCACAGGTCATACGGGGTTCAAGGGCGCCT
>CAIWEX010000792.1 GCA_903911795.1 uncultured Schlesneria sp. | reverse complement strand
GGGCCACCGCATCAGGATATGTTCGATCTGAAGCCGGAAGCTCCCAAGGAAATTGCGGGGCCTTGGCGGCCGATTGCCACCAATGTTCCCGGTTTTGAAATCTGTGAGGCGTTTCCTCGTCTGGCACAGCTGGCCGATAAGTTCTCTGTCATTCGTTCGCTGGTCGGTAATCAGCACGATCATGACGCCATCCAGGTTTTCAATGGCCGTGATCCGAAGAAGCCGAAACCATCAGGGGGGTGGCCACAGTTCGGCACGCTGGTCTCCAAAGTTCAAGGGCCGGCACGGCGGGAATCGCCTCCCTATGTCAGCCTGTGCTATACTTGCACGCATGGACCTTACAACGAGCCGGGCCCTGGGTTTCTTGGGACCGCCCATGCTCCGTTCAAGCCGCTGGGTGAGACTCGGGACGACATGATTCTGAATGGAGTGACTCTGGATCGTCTGACTGACCGGCAGTCACTGTTGAAGAGTTTTGATCATTTCCGCAGGGATGCTGATCAAACCTCGATGATGACGGGGCTTGACGCATTCACGGAACAGGCGATGGGGTTGCTCACCTCATCCAAATTGGCCGAGGCTTTGGATCTGTCGCAAGAAGATCCCCGTACGATCGCTCGTTACGGGGTTGGCGACCCGAAGATCATGATGGACGGGAATGGGGCTCCCCGTGCTCCGCAAAGCTTGCTGCTGGCGCGTCGCATGATTGAAGCCGGAGTCCGCGTCGTCACACTCAACTACAGCAAGTGGGACTGGCATGGGGGGACCAACGCCGAGGGACGAGCGAATAACTCGATTTTCGTACGGGAAGCCGAGGACTTTCCGGTCTTCGATCAATGCGTCAGTGCACTGGTAGAAGATCTGCATCTGCGCGGCTTGGCAGACGATTGTGCCGTGGTGATCTGGGGAGAATTTGGCCGGACGCCGAAAATCAGTTCCATTGTGGGCCGGGATCATTGGCCGCAAGTGAACTGCGCGATGCTGGCAGGGGGCTCGATGAGGCATGGTCAGGTGATCGGCGCCACCGATCGCATTGCCGGAGAAGCGATCTCCCGACCGGTTTCATTCGGTGAAGTCTACGCCACGCTGTTCCATCATCTGGGACTGGATGTTGATAATACCACGACCCCAGACCTGAACGGCCGCCCGCAATACCTGGTTGAAGACAATGCCAAACCGCTGGTGGAATTGATCTCGTAAGTGCGGTTTTCTGAATCCGTAACTCGCCATGAGGGACGAATGGATGACACGCTCGCTGGTCAAGGAATCAAGTTGGCAGACGGTTTTCGCAGGCATTATCGCAAATTCATTCGGATCAAACGATTTCCGGAAGATCATTGGACTCCTTGACTCGCTGTTCTGTTTCTGCGACGATTTCCTCGGTAGTTCTGGGATTCAACGTTTTTCCGGGATCCCATTTTTGCGCATTCAATGTGTGAGGGTGGGAGATGAGCTACTGCGAAATAGCGACGTGACATGATTGTTTGAATCTTAAAGAATCAGTACGAATGTCGATCCCAAGTCTCGACCAGAATATGAATACAGCCAATCGGCAATCGCGAACAATCTCCAGAAACAACTTCGATTTCTGCCGGTTCTGTTTATCAATCCTCGTAATTTTCTCGCATTCATTTGCGATCGCTGATGGTCATGAACGCAATGAGCCTCTGAAATTCTTAACAAACGGGCAGATCAGTTCTGGTTCGTTAGGGGTGAATTGCTTTTTTGCGATCAGTGGTTATTTGATCACTCATAGTTGGCTAAGATCAAAATCGACCACGGACTTCCTTTTGAAGCGTGTTTTACGAATTTATCCTGGATTTATTGTCGCCGTATTAATTGGCATCTTTTGCGTTGGGCCCATCTCGGCGGAGCACTTTACGCTGACAACGCGCGGCTTCGTGGTAATTCTTATAAACTTAGTTACTCTGCGAAACACAGACTTGCCAGGAGTCTTCGCCGAAAACCCATTACCAGCTGCGATCAATGGCTCACTTTGGTCGATTCC
>CAIWEX010000791.1 GCA_903911795.1 uncultured Schlesneria sp. | reverse complement strand
CCGCCTCGCCAGGGCGGAGGTGCGGGTTCAACTCCCGCTGGGTGCTTTTTTGTTCGCGTGGAAAGTCGGTCGTGACAACGACGGTATATCCGCGATGAACGATCGCGTGACGAAGTCTTTCACGATTCTTGAAGAGAAGATCGTGTGACACCGTTGGCTGTCAGCCATGCGAGATACGACATATTGCGGTGGAGTCCGTGCTGGTACGGGCAGACGGCTGTTAACCGTCGTGACACAGGTTCGATTCCTGTCACCGCAGCTGAATAATTACGGAAGTCATCCGGCCGGATGAGGAGCCTGTCTCGAAAACAGGTGCGGGTTACACCGTTGTGGGTTCAAGTCCCACGGCTTCCGCTCTGAAGAAGTAAAATCGTGCCCTTGGCCGATCGGCAGAGGTACCAGGTCTCCACCCTGGACAGGCGGGTTCGATTCCCGCAGGGCACTCTTGATTGGGTCGGTAGCTCAGCGGCAGAGCAGGTGTTTGTTAAGCACCCGCGCGTGGGTTCGAGTCCCACCCGTCCCTCTTTATGATGCGGGGTAGTCTCTGTTGGTAGAAATCCGTGGCTTTGAACCACGAGTTCGCAGGTTCGATTCCTGCCCCCGCAATTCGCGAACTTACGTGACGATCTTCGTGTCTCGACTGCACGGGTCGAAAGCGGGGTTGGTACTGCCCCCAACTTGAAATTCGGAGAAATAGAGATGAGTTGGGTGAAAGACGCCCTTTCCGCACTCAAACAAGGTCAGGATGTTGATGTTCGCCCGCAAGGAGGCTCAATGCGCGGGAGAATTGAAAGTGGTCAACGTGTCACGTTGACGCCGGTCGATCCCGCACAGGTTCAAGTCGACGATGCGGTATTTGTCGAGTGGAAAGGGAACTATCTGTTGCACCTCGTCAAGGAACTTACCGAAACGGAAGCACTGATTGGCAATAACGTTGGGCGAATCAATGGGTGGGTCTCGCGGTCGGCCATTCTGGCACGTGTTACGAGGATTTATCCTGAAAATGACCCGGAAGTCATCCGGCCGGAAGCAAGGCCCGCCGCCGACCGATAGGGAGGATGAAGGCCTGGGCCGCGGTAGTCGAACGCTGCTCGAAAACAGGCGGCGGGTGCAACCCGCTTGTGGGTTCGAGTCCCACGACTTCCGCTCTGTGACGACAAGCAACTTGGGCTCACCGTTCAAGTTTCACCGCTACCGATAATCGGTGTCGGTGCGATTTCAGATGATGTCAGTTTGATTCGATTCGGTCCTGTAGCCCAGCGGCGAAGGCAGCTTCCTTACAAGAAGAAGAGCGGTGGTTCGAGTCCACCCAGGACCACTTTTGCGAATTGCCAAGGTATGGCAGTCGACTGTGTGGCGTGGCTCGGTGTTCAGTAAAAACCGCCGAGTGTTTGCTGGGCTCGACTCCCAACCGCATGTTGCACAGGTCTGGGCACACAAGAGAATTTTCGATGGTATCACGATGGTCTGCGATTAATCGTACATCGCGCACGTGACAGCGATCGCGAAACCCATCGTGATCGCGCACCAAAAAGTCCTTGCGGAGCAGTCTGGAATGCTCGCCACCCTGTCACGGTGGAGACGTGGGTTCAAATCCCATCGAGGACGCTGATATGGCACGGTACGCAATTGGCAAAGCGGCAGAGCTCAAACCTCTGTGATTTTGTGGGTTCGACTCCCACTCGTGCTACTGCTGTGACAACCATCGCGCGAGCGGTATCTATTCGCACGATGTTCGTGATCGCGCAGCAAAGAGCGTCGGCTGGGCATTGGCGTACCCAAGTGGCTGTAACCCACCCGCCTTCGGGCATTGGCGGTTCAACTCCGTCCCGACGCACTTAAACAACGACGACCCGTTCTTCTAGCGGTTCAGGAAGCTGGCCCCTCAAGCCGGCAACGCGGGTTCAAATCCCGCACGGGTCACTGACAGACATGGCCAAGTGGTGCAACTGGTAGACACGCGACGCTCAGAACGTCGTGCCCCTCGTGGGCTTGGGAGTTCGACTCTCCCCTTGGTCACTGCAGGCAGGGCAGGTGCCCGACTGGCTTTCATAAGGCCGGCATCCCGGATCGTTACCGGGGTCTGCAATTGCTTGTAATCGAGGTCAGCCTTGAGGGCTGATCGCATGTTGACGCCGGTGGGCCAGCGCAACCTGATGGTCATGAATATCGGTACGACGCCAATGTAGCCGAACTCGTGAGAGTTCGGTGCTTCCCGAATCGAAGGCACCGAAGTCTTACGACTTCGGCTACGTTGATCATACGCTCCGGCTGCCAGGTGCAACACCTGGACCGGACATTTTCTAGTACATGGAATAACGAAAGCAACCGACTGAGTACGCAAACAGGAAAAGCGGCCAGGTCGAGAGCCTGGTGATTTTGTGGGTTCAACTCCCACCTCGGTCAATTTCTGATCCCGTGGTCAAACGGAACGATGCCAGCCCGACATGCTGGAGACGATGGTTCAACTCCATCCGGGATCACTGTTGGTTCTTCGGACTCTGGCGTTACTTGTCGTACGAAAAGATCTCACGATTGAGTTTCGAAGGAACCTGTCACTGTGAAGGCCTCGTATCCAGAGGCCAGGAGTTGTTCTCATGAGGAGCAAACTGCATTTTAATGTTGGAACGATCGGTCACATCGACCACGGCAAGACGACGCTGACGGCAGCGATTCTTGCGGTCCAGGCAGAACACGGCCTTGCCACGGTGAAACCGTACGGTGAAATCGCCAAAGGTGGAACCGTTCGAGATCCGACAAAGGTCGTGACCATCACTTCGAGTCATGTTGAATACGAAACCGAGACGCGTCACTACGCCCACATCGACTGCCCCGGCCATGCCGACTACATCAAGAACATGATCACCGGGGCAGCACAGATGGATGGTGGCGTGCTGCTGATTTCGGCGGCGGATGGCCCCATGCCTCAAACGCGTGAGCACATCTTGCTGGCGAGGCAGGTTGGTGTCCCGCACCTCGTCGTATTTGTGAATAAGGTTGATCTTGTCGACGACCCGGAACTGATCGAACTCGTCGAGTTGGAAACGCGTGACTTGCTGACCAAGCACGGTTTCAACGGCGATGAAACAATTTTTGTCCGGGGAAGCGCCAATAAGGCTCTTTTAGCACCGAAAGACCCGCAAGCCAGTCAGTGCATTCGCGATTTGATGAATGCATTGGATCGGTTCCCGGAACCAGCGCGAGTGTTTGATCGCCCGTTCCTGATGCCGATTGAAGGTGTGTTCACGATTTCCGGTCGAGGGACTGTCGTGACTGGAAAGATTGAACAGGGGCAAATTACGCCCGGTGAAAAAGTGGAAGTTCTGGGTCTGGGCGGAATGAAGGAAAGTGTTGTCACCAGTATCGAAGCGTTCAATCGGGTGCAAACTCAAGCAGTGGCCGGCGAAAATGTTGGGCTTCTGCTGCGAGGAGTGAAGCAGACCGATGTGGAACGCGGGCAAGTGGTGGCGGCACCGAGGTCTCTCACCGCTCATACCCGGTTCAAGAGCGAAGTGTATGTATTGGGCACGGATGAAGGTGGGCGGCATCGGCCTTTTTTCAGCGGCTATGCTCCTCAGTTCTTCTTCCGCACCTCCGATGCCACTGGCCGGGTTCAACTGGATGGTGGAACGGAGATGGCCCTGCCCGGTGACAACGTGACATTGATTGTCGATCTCGGCAAGCCGATTGCGGTTGCAAAGGGCTCGCATTTTGCCATCCGGGAGGGTGGTAAGACGGTGGGATCAGGAGTCGTCACGGAAATCCTGGGCTGACGATGATAACGCAGTCGTTGGCGGTCAATTGGGCGCCAACGACCTTGGTTCGGAGATCTTTCGGGTTCAATCCCTGGAAGGACCTCTTGAACGGGCTGCTGGTCCAACGGCACGACATCTGGTTTGCAACCAGAACATCGGGGTTCAACTCCCCGGCGGTCCATTCGCAACGACGTCGAAAAAATGATTGTATTACTGATCCACCCTCGGGTGGATTCAAGGAAGGTAGCCGGATAAGGCTTGCCGGGCCGGTTTGCTAAACCGTGCGGCCAATTGGTCGTGAGGGTTCGAATCCCTTGCCTTCCGCTGTGCGCAACTTTTGTGAGTCGAATGTGGAGCGGAGAAGACAAACGCCGAAGTGAGCAACTGTCGACTTTCAACTCTCTCTACTCTCCTTTCTCGCCGAAGGCGCGGTCGGGGAATGTGAGGCACTGGATAACGAAGCGCCCTGCGAGTGTGGAGGACGCATGACTGCCTTCGAAGCAGTCGGGCGAGGTTCGATTCCTCGGCGGGGTATTTCGATGCGCGATGTCGCATCAATTCCAGAATGGAGTTCGCTCGCGCGATGAACGATGTCCTTGGAGTGTGGTGGACGCACGCGACTCTGCGAAGGTCGTAGACCAGGTTCGACTCCTGGCAGGGACACTCAATTGACGACGCTGATGTCACACGGTGTGGCGGCGGCCTGCAAACCCGCATCCAGTGGGTTCGACTCCCACCAGGGTCTCTTTGTATTGAAAGAAATTGTGTCGTCTATCGGGCGGCGTTCCGGTCGGTACAATCGGTTCGATGACCAAACCGTTTCGTCGTGCCGCGTATTATTTGGCAAATCTTCCAGTGTGGTCTGTGTGTGGGTGATGTGCAATTCCGGAATCCACCGCCGTCGCGTCTATTTTGCAATTGATTTCAT
>CAIWEX010000790.1 GCA_903911795.1 uncultured Schlesneria sp. | reverse complement strand
CTCCTCGAAAGTCAACGGTGGTCCTCGTTTATAAGGCCATGGGACTCACCAGGGTGGTTGTGGAACAGGGATGCTTTCGCAAGATCGAGATTGGAGCTGAACATGTCAGGTCGGAATGCGTTTCGGACAGCTTTGGTGGTGACGTCGCTCGGCGTGACCGCGTTCCTGTGTTTGACAGATCAGCAGGCGTTCTCACAAAAGAACGATCCGTTTCGTGACAAGCGAATGAAAATGGTCACGACCTGTATCGAGCGGGAAGGGATCACCAATCAGCGTGTGTTGGCCGCCATGCGACAGGTTCCTCGGCATGAATTCGTCGATACTAAGGAACGCAAGGATGCTTATGTCGACACCGCCCTGCCGATCGGACACAAGCAAACGATCTCGCCGCCGTTTGTTGTCGCTTACATGACGGAAACGATCGATCCGCAGGTCGACGACAAGGTGTTGGAGATTGGAACCGGCAGCGGCTATCAAGCGGCGGTCCTGTCGAATCTCTGCAAGGAAGTCTATTCGATCGAAATCGTGGAACCACTCGGCAAGCAAGCGGCCGAGCGATTGAAGCGACTTGGTTATGCAAATGTGACCACCAAGGTCGGCGATGGATATCTCGGCTGGGAAGAGCATGCACCATTCGACAAGATCATCGTCACCTGCTCTCCGGAAAAAGTCCCTCAACCGCTGATCGATCAACTGAAAGACGGGGGCCGGCTGCTGGTTCCGCTGGGTGAGCGATATCAGCAAGTCTTTCATATGTTCGAAAAGAAAGAAGGCAAGCTGGTCGGAACAAAGCTGATCTCAACGTTGTTCGTTCCAATGACCGGAAAGTCGGAGGATCAGCGGCAAGTGAAACCAGACCCGCTCAATCCCAAGTTGCTCAATGGCAGTTTTGAAGAAGATGACGACAAGGATGGCAAGCCTGATCACTGGCATTACCAGCGTTTGATGACCGTCGATGACAAAGAGTTCACGGAAGGAAAACTGTCGGCATTTTTTGAATGCGACGCGCCGGGTCGAATTGCGCAGGCGTTGCAGGCCACTGCGGTTGACGGAACCAAAGTTGGAACCATTCTGGTGGAACTGGATTATAAGACGGAAGGTGCGGTTGCAGGCAAAGAAGGCTTTGAAATGCCAGCGCTGGTGATCCACTTCTACGATGAGAATCGCAAGGGTTTCCAGGTCGAATCGATCGGTCCCTGGCTGGGAACGTCAAGTGATTGGCGATCGACCAGCAAGACGATTTCGATTCCACCGAAGGCACGCGAAATGATCGTGCGCATCGGTCTGAACGGTGCCACGGGTAAACTGTGGGTCGACGGGATCAAAATGACGTTTAAGCCGCGATAGCTCTCTGAAAGTCCGAGCCGCGCCGAATAAAAAGGCAACGCAAAGTCGCAGGGAAGCCACTCGGGTGTGCCCGGTTCGTCTCTTTCTTTGGGGCGATAGACCTTCATGTCACCCGGTTGGTTCAGCGTCGTTTCCGTTCTCAACACGGAACCGTGGGAACTTTGCGTCCGAGAAAACGCATGACGTCGCGCGAAGCGAACGGCTTCATCGCGAACTCCAGACCTGATTCAAAAGAATGATATCGCGATTTGCCGCGGACGTGTAGAATTCCAGTGTCCAGAAATCAGGCGATTCCTATGCAAGTCGGATGGCCTTCTCGGGTCATCAACGAACTGGGCCGTGCGTGAGAATTGAGAGGCTGGAGACTAGCCGTGTCAGATCATCGAAGTCGTGATGAAATCATCGTTTCGGAACACTTGTCCGAACTGCGGGGCAAGGTTCGGATGCTGACATGGATCTCGGGCCTCTCCTGGACGATCCTGATCCTGTTCGGTGGCCTGCTGGTTACTGGGTTCTTCGACTGGATGATTCACTTCGATGATCCCGGCCTCCGTCTAGTGATTGCCGTCGCATTGCTGGTTGCGGTCTCGGTCATGGCGTGGCGGCAATTGATCCAACCGTTGATTCAGCCTCTGACGACAACATTCCTCGCTCTGCGGATCGAACGACGGTTTCCCGGTCTTCACAGTCGTGTCTTAAGTGCCGTCGAGTTCCTGCAGCATCAACTGGATGCTCGAGTCGGCTCGCCGGAACTGCAACAGGCGGTCGTTCGCGATGCGCTGCGGGATCTGGAAAAGATCGAGCCCAATGACATCGTGGAAACGCGCGGAGTGAAGCGGATCACGATCGCCGGTGCAGTGCTCTGTGCCATGATTGCCACGGTCGTCTTCTTGCACCCGGTCGAAGCCGCGACATCAGTCAAGCGATTGATGTTTCCGTTTGCTGATTGTCCCTGGCCCCGACAGTTCGAATTAAAACTGGTGCGACCTGATCTGACCCCTGTCGTTCAGGCACCAGACCAACCGCTCTTTATCGCTCGCGGAGACACTCTCGAACTGTACGTGATTGGTTCGCGAGGTCGTCTACCGAGTCGAGTCTGGTTTGAACACCGCTTGGACGATGATCCGAAAGTTCAGAAGGAGCCATTGCGTCAGACGACACTGCGCGATGAGAAGGGCCGGTCGTACGAGGCTGCTGTGATCAGTTGGGTGGCAACTCGTGGTCCGTTGCAGTTTCGAGCGACGGGTGGCGATGACGAGACGATGTCATTTGTTCGCGTTGAAGTCGTGCAGCCCCCCACCCTGGAGAATTTGCGAGTCACCGTTGTTCCTCCCGCGTATTCGGGACGCCCGGCGGAAGCGTTGCCGCAGGGTGTTGGACATGTCCAGGGATTACTCGGGACATCTGTGAAAATCGAAGCGTCGGCTGACAAGCGATTGAAGTCAGCTCGATTGCGAGTCGCCGACAAGCCGGCAAAGAATCTGGAGATCGGGGAAGATCAGCAGCATTTCACCGCCAGCTTCACGATCACAGACCCCGGTGTGACCGGCTATTGGTTCGAATTGACCGACGAAGCGGGCTTCACCGATCCAGAAGCCCCTCGGTATGAGCTGCGCGGGATTGCCGACACCGTTCCGGACGTTGTCATCGAACAGCCGATGGCAGATGTCATGCTGGCTCCCGACGCGGAGCTGCCAATCAAGATCCTCGCCAAAGACGATCTGGGGCTGAAATCCGTGCGGATTTCATACACGTTGAATGACGATCCCACCGACAAGCTGATTCCGCTGGTTTCGGCGGCAGAACAGGCAGAGCCACTCGTGCTGTCGACGCCAGACTACGTTTGGAAGCTGGCAGATCTGTCATTGGAGCCCGGAAATCGGATCACCATCCGAGCCGAAGCGACGGACAACTATGACCTGGGGCCTGTGCCACATGTCGGCAAGAGTGCCCCGCGGACGATTTCGATCGTCTCCAAGGACGAAAAGCAGAAGGAACTGGCCGGTCGAGTTGGCGATCTGCTCGAAGACTTGCAACAGGCAACCACACTACAGGAACGAGCGCGTCAGCAGACCACAGAATTGCAGACGCAATTGAACACGGCCGGGGAACTGCGCTCGCAGGATCTGGATCAACTGCATCGGATTGAACTCGATCAACGACAGGCGGCGTCCCGTTTGAATCGGCCTGCAGACGGAGTCCAGTCACAGGCTCAGCAGCTTCAGGAAGAGTTTCGAGCCAACAAGCTGGATGACCCGGAAACCGAACTGCGGCTGAACCGGATCATCGAAGAATTATCACGTCTGGGGCGCGAGCAGTTCCCTGAAATCGAATCGGCACTCACACGCGCCGCAAAACAGGCTGAAGATCAAACTCGTTCCGGTAGTCCCTCTGAAGGTGACGATCCAAAACCCGAATCAGGAACGAAGTCAGAACCTGGGACAAAGACACGGCCAGACAAGAAACCTCAATCTGCCAATTTACCGGCTGCCAATTCGCCCAGTATCCCGGGAACACCGGAACCGAAGAATCCGCCGACCTCGAAGCCGGATCCTTCCAAAACAAATGCAGCCAAACCTGACCAAGACAAACCTGATCAAGACAGACCAGGGGCTGATGGGGAAAAAACCAGGCCCGAGCCTGGAACCGATCCCGCCAATGAAAAAGCACCGAAAGGTCCAGCGGGATCGCAGCTCGATTCCGCTCTGACGGAGGCTCAGACCCGTCAGTCGCAGGCTCTCGAAAAGCTGCAGGAATTACAGGGGCTGCTTTCAGAATGGCGTGATCAGCGCGATGTTTCACGGGAATTGAATTCGCTGATCGCCGAGCAGGAAGCGATCCAGAAGGATTCGACGGAACTGGGTGGACAGACGCTGTCGAAGTCAGCGGCCGACTTGTCGCCTCAGCAGAAGGCGGACTTGGCAAAGATGGCCACCCGTCAATTAAAAAATGCGGAACGCGTCGAGCAGTTCCGCAAGCAGTTGCAGCAGGCTGCAGAAGCACTGCAACAACGTGACCCTGATGCAGCCGATCGATTCAAAGAGGCTCAGGAAGAACTGAACAACGATGGAACCTCGGGGAAGCTGCGAGAAGCCGCTCAGGGAATCACCGATAACCAGATCGGTGAAGCCTCTCAAATGCAGAAGCAAGCTCTGGACGACTTACGCGACCTCGACAAACAACTCAAACGAGAACCAACCGACGATGTCGAAACCCTGGTCAAACAGATTGATCAGGTTCAGCAGGAATTCGAAACCCTGCGAAAGGAGCAGGAAGAGCTGAAAAAGCAGACTCAACAGATTGCCGGTCAACCCAATTCACCTGAGAAGACCGAGCAACTTCAGCAACTGCAACAGAAGCAACAGGAACTGAGTGAAAAGATCGATCAGGCAGAACGCCGGCTCGAGAAATTGCGACTCCGTTCGCCGACAGAAGCTGCCGAACGGGCTCAGGAACGACTGGATCGTATTCAGGAACAACTGCAGGACCCCAACCAGATTGACGATGCGGGTGAACAGATGCAGCAGGTCCTGGATGATCTGGAACAAGTGCAGCGCGACCTGGCATTGGAAAAGCGAGTCGCAATGGAGCGACTGGCTGTTGAGGAACTGGAAAAGATTCAGGACCAACTGCAGGCGTTGTTGAACCAGCAACAAGGTGTCATCACTGAAACCGAACGGCTGTCGGTCGAGTTGGCTCAGCGTGGCAGTTTGACGCGAGCTCAATTGAAGACTCTGCGAGACCTGGCCGAGGTTGAACGGGGGTTGCAGGCCGATGCCGAGCAGATGGAAAAGTCACTGAAGGTTGCGGAGGTCTTTTCGCTGGTGCTGCGACGACTGTCACGCAGTTTGAAGATGTCGGCTGATCGGTTGACGGAAAAGAAAGTGGATGCGGCCGCATTGGCACTGCAACGGGATGCTGTCAAGAAAATCGAAAGCCTGCTGGCGGTATTGAAGCCCGAAGAACGAAAGCCACAGGCCAATGGAGAACAGTCACCTCCGCCACCCGGTCAGGGACAGAATCCAGACGAACAGCCGAAACCTGAACAGGGTCAGCCCCCCGGAGAATCGTTGCCTCAACTGGCACAACTCAAGCTTTTAAAGGCGCTGCAGGAAGAATTCCTGGAACGAACACAGTTGCTTGACAGCCTGAAAGACAAGGACGGCAAGTTTCCGGAATCGGCAGCTGCGGAATTGGAGGATCTGGCACGTGAGCAATCGGAACTGGCAGACCTGACTCGCGACGTGATTGCCAAAATGTTGCAGAGTGAACCTGACCGCGAAGATCCCAAAGGGACGAAGCCGCACGGAGAATCGCCCAAAGATAAGCCTGTTGTCGATCCTGACGGCAACGGGGAAAAGCCGGTGGAACCTGAAGCCAAACCGAAACCCAGGAAAAAGAAGTCGGATCTCGATCCCCTCGATCTGGACAACTTCGAACCGGGCAAGCGTCCCGAAAAGAATTCCACCGGCAAACAACCCGGTGTGAAAGAGGATTGATTTCCATGTCAAATTTTCTGCGAATCAACGACACCGCCAGGATGCTCGGCCTGTCCTTACGTAGAGCGAACGGCGGTATCGCCGGGCATCTGCTGAATGTATCCATCGCTTTCGTGATCCTTCTGGCGAGCGGTCTGTCGTTCGCCGATGACGCGCCGAAAGTCGATCCAGCACCTGTAAAGGATCTAGAGAAGGCAAAGGAAAACGACACCGAACCGGAAAGACCTGCAGCGCCTGACAAAGTGAAAAAGCCCGCGAATCCTTCGATCCTGGACAAGGTCTCCAATGAACTGTTCAAGGATTTGGACGAAGGGGTGGCAGAAAAGGAAAAAGAAAACAAGCTGGACCGGATTACCAAAGGGATGAGGAACGCGGGCGAAAAACTCGACGGCGATGAAACCGGCGAAGAGACTCGTAAGGTTCAGCAGCAGGTCATCAAGGATCTGGACGACTTGATCAATCAACTGCAGAACCCACCTCCATCTGGCGGCGGCGGTGGGGGCGGAGGAGGTGCATCCTCCCGCGCAGGGAAGTCTGGTCAGGGACAGATGCAAAAAATGCAGACCAAGGGACAGCTTGGGAAATCCGAACAGGCCAAAGGGCAAATGGGGTCACAAAACGCTCAGTTGAATAAGTCGGGTGGCAAAGACCGTAAGGACGCACAGGGTTCTGACGAGCGAACCGATTCCGAACGCAAAGCGGCCGAAGAGGAGGCTCGCAAAAAGAAGCTGGAAATGGATGTCTGGGGCCATCTTCCGCCGCATATGCGTGAGCAATTGCTGAACACGTACGGCGAACGAAAGCTTCTCAAGTACGAGCAACTGGTGAAGCAGTTCTACGAATCGTTGTCAGAACAAAGCAACTCGCCACCGCGACGGTGATTTGCCGCAGGGTGCCACTCAATGCGAGTAACGATATTTTGAGCAGAAGAAACACCGGTAGCCGAACTCGTGAGAGTTCGGAGATGG
>CAIWEX010000789.1 GCA_903911795.1 uncultured Schlesneria sp. | reverse complement strand
TTCGTTCTGATCATTTTCGTGAGTCAACCAGATCACCATTTCTTGCTTAGACGTCGAGACGGTTTCCGTATCGCCTCGCTTTCGACGCATAATCTGCTCGCCCAGCGCTATCGGAAAAACCAGATCGTGCTTTTTCCCGATCGTCACGGCACGACAGACCAGCCAGGTTCCGTCGGAAAGTTGCACACGCGGATCATGTGACGCAGAGACTTGAGACTTGAGGACAATCGCCCCGAAGTACAAGGTGATCCCCAGCACAAACAAGAATGCCATTCGCACCAGAAACCAGCGTTCTTCGCGGAGACTCGACTGCGGAGTTTCGGTGGATCCCAAGAGTCAGCTCCTCGATTTCCATTCGGCCTTGTCACCAAACCTGCTTTAGTGAGGCGAGTGCGTCAACGGATTTGAGTGTTGGGTATGGCATGCTCTCGAGAATAATGTCAGCCGGAACTCGCAACAGCAAGTTCCGGCTGATCTGTTGCTAACCTGGCATAAGACCTGTGGTGACTAGAATTCACCCACCACCTCACCGCCAGCACGAGTCGCCAGCGATTCCAGAATACGCTCGTCGATGTTTTGGGAGATGAACCGGACCGAGCCGTCGCCCAACAGGACATGGAAGCCCCCCGCATGTGGGCTGCCGATACCATCTTCACCGTTGACGTAGGGCTTGGAAGTCAACGCACGAATGGTTGATGTCCCCCCTTGTGCCCACGGACCACGGCTCTTCGGGGCAGCATCACTGACCATCACCGTGTTACTGGTCCCATCGGTAATATCACGGATGCTCGTCGCGCGGTCGTATCCAAAGATTCCCATTTTGTTGGCCTTCGCCTTTTCCGTTGGGGCATCTTTTCCGACACCTGCCCAGCCGACATAGTCCGTTGTGGCAGGTTCCCCAGCCTGAAATCCAGGTGCGTTCGACGGGTTCTGAAAAATCGGGATGGCAGTGGTGATCCACATCTCCTGATCTTCGTCATTCCATTTGGCGGATTCACGCAGATCGACATCCATCTGGTTATAGAGGGCTGCCTGATCCATGTACGGCAGCAACCCGATCAGCCAGCTTTGACGCTCGTCCGGTTTCAGTTTTTTACTCGGTATCGTACCCGACGGGAACTTATTGTATGTGTCGTGGAAGTTGTGCAGCGCCAGACCAAACATTTTCAGATTGTTCTTGGATTGCGTCCGCCGAGCTGCTTCACGTGCCTGCTGAACAGCCGGCAGCAGCAACGCCACCAAAACCGCTGTTACTGCTACGGTGCTTCCATCAACCCCACCAACGAGCGGAACTGCGGGAGCAGAACTTCGAGTTGTCACGTGGATCCCCGTTTCATCGACCACGCACCATGCGACGTTGGGAAACAAGGGGCGCGTGACGACTTCGGCAGGTGGAAAGTCGATCGGCGAGACCGCCAGCTCAATTTGTGGCCCGCCAAAATTTCGAGTCTGTGTTAGCGCGGATTGACCCAGTCCCAACAGGAATGGAGCGGCCGAGATCAACGCTCGATAGGTCTGGCGTGGATATGTGATCGAAAACGAAGAAAACTTCTTGGGGACTTCAGCCATGACTCCCGCCGATTCTGCATCGGGTTTCCAAGTTGGCAAATCGCCCTTCAATCGAAGTGCAAACGCTTCCACGGACTGTGCTGACGAGCCGAGGCAGAACCACTTATCGCTGATCAGGAAGGTGGGATTAAAGCCCCCTCCGCTGACCTGCAGAGTAGTCAACGTCTGACCCGACTTTTCCCGTTGAATCCCGGCGACGAAGTTTGGCGGAACTTCATCTGCCATCCGCTTTAACAGTTTTTCGACGGTCGCTCGCAGCTTCGGAGCATCGGTGACCTGAATTGCCAATGCGTAATCCGCAGAAATGATCCCCTGATTCGAATCTGAGTAGAGGCACTGAACCGGTCCCAGAGCGGCCAGGATATCATCGCGCAGATCACATCCGAGGAATTCAGGAAGTTGCTCAAGCATCGAATCGAGTTGCTCGGAGGCATCGGGCGGGCCCATCTTGACCGCAGCCTTCACGAGTTCCAACGCCTTGTCATAAAGATTTGCCAGCGACAAGCTTTGTGCGGCAAATCCGACGTGACTGACGGGCAGTGGAGGAAGATCGCTGAGGGACATCGTTGTCGCATCGGTCAGTGCCATCAAACCCTTGCGAGGTCCAGTGTGTCCAACATCAATCGTCGACCACATGCTGCGGCCGTTATAGCCCGACTGAATCAGCAATTGATCAACAGCATCAAGCCCCAGGATTTCCAGGATTGTTGCGATATTTTCGCCGTTCGGAACCGGGATTGCGCCAAAGCGTTCTTTCAGGATGGTCATATTAAACCACAACAAGCCTGTGCGATCAAAAGCGGGTTTGGCAGCCAGCTTCTTGCCTTGGTCTGTTGATGCGAAACTCGGACTGTTCCCCGCAGCAACGTCGATCGCCCCGTCAACGGCACCCATCCCCGCCGTCAGAATCAAATGATCTTTTTCCGACCACCAGGCCAATTCAACGCCAGGAGTTTCTGGAATCACGAAACGCGAGACAGATCGCCCTTTCACCATCTCGGTCGTGACCATTACGTCCGGCCCGAGGTTGTTGACGAATTGATCGAGAACCCCGGCATGTGGACCAGCGTCATGAGCTACGACGGTCAGTGAGGGAATCCCTGGACCATCTCCCGGAGGTAGCGAGAGCGAGACTGTCAGACCATGATCGGAGACGAAGTGCATGATCTCCGTCGCCGCATGAGCACGTTCATCGGGAATCTGCTCCAGGACACCTTGAACCAGCTTTTGCAACACGTCGAGGAAACCTGATTTCCGGAAGGCCTCGAAGGCCGCGGTCTTTTCCCACGCGGCCTGATGCGCTGCATCGCCATCCGATGTGATCAGCAGCACGGTCTCAGCCGGGATCAAAGCCATGGGCGTCGCAGCTTTAACTGGCTGTTGCTTTGCAGCCGGCTTAACAGCCTTGGGCTTTGGCTGAGCCCACAATGACCATCCCGTCATCGCGATGCCGGCAAGCGACAGCGCGCAGACCAAAGAAAACCGTCCTGTTCGGCTCATCGAAGTCTCTCCGTATTTTTCGAAATGTACTAACAGACATGTCCATGTCGGCACGAGCAATACCAGAAGGGAGACCGGCGCAGATCATGCCCTTCGGGTACCACTTCAGCTTGTGGATGATTGAGTTTCCATTCTCCACATTGGGAGAACAGATTTCAAACAGCCAAAAGAGGTCTTTGTCCGATTATTCACCGCGCAAGCGTTTCCCCAGCTTATTGATCGCATCGCCACAGTCTTTGCGAGCGGCATTGAATCCCGCGACTGTAACTTCCGATTGCTTCAGGTAGTCTAGAATGATGGCTTCCGCACGAGCGATCTCGCGGCAGACATCAGGAACTTCCGACGCAACTTCCGGCGGAATCGTGGTCACACCGTTCAGGTCGCCGTGTAGCAGATCACCTGGATAAATGATGATTCCGCCAACCGTGATCGGAACATTGATCGAAATGATGTGGCAGTACCCGTGAGCGGCGATCGCACCGTTCGTGAATGCAGGGAACCCCAGCCCTTCGACTTGCGCCAGATCGCGACCTGTTCCTGAAGTAATCAAACCCTGGGCACCAAATCGCTTGTAGGTCGAACACATCACTTCGCCGAAGGTCGCCGAAGCACAGGGTTCGTCCAGATCCTGAAAGATGATGACCGGGGGCCCGGGGATTGCACCGAAGGCATCGAGTTGCGCGCCAATGCTGCCATAGGCATCGCCACCCCGCGGGGGTGCCACGCTGCGAAACGTCGATGTCAGCGCATAGCCAACCATCGGAGGAAATGCGGGAAAACATGCCTTGATCGAGGAATTCATGTATCCGGTATTCCTCGGACGCAGATTCCACAATTCGACAGCATTGCAGATCGTGGGCGAATCAAACTGACGCAGTTCGGCAAGTTTGTCAGGCGAAAGACCGGCAGTCATCGTGTTCCTTTCGGGCGTATCATTCAGGATCGGGACATTGCGTCCCGATGATACGGTTTTGACGGCATGGCTGGAAGGATGCCGATCTGGCATGAACGAATGGGGGGCATGCCCTCTTTTCAGTTCGAGCTACCGCTCGAGATTTGTAACTGCCGCTCCCGTTGGTCGCTCGCAAAAACAGGCGATAGATTCATGAATGGCACGATGAATGAATCTAGGCCTCGGCAACAGCTCGCATGGTCTCCAGTCCGCGGGCGGCAACTTCTCTGGGGTCTTGTCCCCACAATGCTTCGTTAAACAATTCCAGCGACAGCCAACTGTGATAGCCGATCTGCTTGAGCAAGCCGATCCATTCCTTCAGATTGAGATGCCCTTCGCCCGGCAGGACACGGCTGTGATCATGTTGCTCCAGACGAGGCGGCGACGCCGGGGTATCGTTGAAGTGACTGATGGCAATCTGATCTCCACGCAGCTTGCTCAGGGACGAAAACGATCCACCTCCGCGAAAATTGTGGAATGGGTCGACAATGATCGTCGCTTGAGGATGACCGCTGAGAGTCATGATCTCCAGAG
This sequence comes from uncultured Schlesneria sp., assembly GCA_903911795.1. Lineage (GTDB taxonomy): Bacteria > Planctomycetota > Planctomycetia > Planctomycetales > Planctomycetaceae > Schlesneria. The sequence continues at coordinate 10,823 of CAIWEX010000789.1, read as the reverse complement.
CAGATTCAATCGTATTGATTTGCTCGACAAATCCCAGGTATTCCATCGCCGGTTTCACGCCGAACGAAAGCCCTAGCTCAACCAGTTCGCGATAGTTTCGTGCCGCGAGAGCGACATCAACTTTTCCACCGGCGGGGCTGGCAATGGAATGAACGGCCCCCAGTTCAGCCGCCTGCTGCAATCGCCGCTTACACTCCTCAAGGCCCGCAGCATGTTCTGCTCCCGTCGTATCACACCAACCTCTCAGGTAGATCGTCGTCGGGAGCGCCAGACCGGCGTCAGCCAGTGCTTTTTTAATATCGCCAAGGGGGCGTCCCGAGGCCACGAACGCTTCGATTTCGTCGTGCCAGAGTTCAATTGCCGAATACCCCACTTCTCCAGCGATGCGAATCTTGTCCATCAATGGAGTCGGTCGGATCGTGCTGGCGTTCAGGCAATACAAAAAGGAAGTCATGACTTGCTCCTGCAATTTAGATCGAGAATTCGGAATTGGTAACGCGACAGCCGGGAATCGAATTCGCAGAGCATGATTGCCGGAGCCGATAGCAAGAACCTGACCATATCATGTGTTGTTTTCAAAAGCATTCTCGAACAAGGGGCTTGCTTCAGTTGCCACTAACAGGCCTTCCGTTAGAGCTTTGCAATCAAGTCAGCTCCGGCCGGCTAAGAAGACCCGCGCAGGCTTGATTACCAGCATCCCCCTGTCAACCCAAAGTTCAGCACCATCGTCGGGCCTTGGATCGACGGACATCCCACTTCTCCAATAGAGACGTCGGTGACTTTTGCGGTACGTGACGCCAGGCACATCGCGCTGTTTTGCCGAATGACCCGTACGAAGCAGCAATTGGCGTGGTACCGCAGGGTCGAACCGATTTCCGTAGTACTGCAGCGGTTCACCGCTCCACGGATCAATCATCATCAACGGTGGCACGTCGACAATGGTTTCACGACCAAGTAAGTCTGCCAGAGTATTGGGCCATGATCCATGCTCCAGCTTGTGAATGCGGAGCAGAAGAGCCAGAACCGTAATTCGTTTCTCCACGTCATGCTCGATCTGCTTCTGTTGAAAGTACCGGATACCGTTGTACAAGAATGACTGTTCTTCGCGAAGAACGTTTGCGTAGAACAACGGGGTTGATGAGTCGATTTGTGCTTCTGCGACTTCGCTCCTCCGGTAAGAAGTGCGATCTGAAAGTTGCAACCTCCGTTCAGTCTCTAACTCCGCTTCATATTCCATAAAGAATCTCAGACCATCATCCAATGCGACCAGTTGTCTCTCGCGAAGTCGCCGAGTCCGTTCCCATTCCCAACGAAAATACGGCGAATAGTCTAGAACAATTTTGTGCATATTGAGTGGATGAAAGGCTCGGGCACCGGAAGCTTTTCTCGGAGTTCCGACCTGCGTATTCAGCGAATTCAGGTCGGCGAGATACTCCGCGACAAACGTCTCCCGCCATGATGGGAAAAGGTCCAGTTCTACTCGTATAGATTTGATGGCACCGCGTAACAGATCTGGAGTCTGGCTGGGGTGGTTCGACCACTCGATGATGTCATGCAACGTCTGGCCCTGACGAAAGCAACTTTGCTCTCGATGATAGGTCGTACTTTGTGCGGCCCAGCAACTCGTTAATCGCAAAGCAGCACAATGGTATCGCAATCCTTCTTCAAGCCGCCCCTCTTCAATGCTCAAACGGGCAGCGTCCTTGATCAAGGCGAAAAAGGGAATCTGCTCGGAAAACTTATCCAAGTGGCGATGCGGCGGCACATACTGATCGCGAGTCAGCACAGCCATGACTTGGTCCAACTGGTTCTTGTACTGATTCCAGAATGCTTCGCTCGTCAATCGAGGTTCGGGCGTCTGAGCAGGTGGCGCGATACGGTCTCCGAGCCTCAGAACCCCCAATGCTTCAAGATCAACTGCTGACAGCGGACTCTGTTGACGAACAATCTCGACCCGAAGTTCTTTCACTGCATCAATTCGTGCTAACGCCTGCCCCCTCAACTGAATGTAATCGAGCGGATGCATGACTGCGAAGAGTGTCGGCGACGAGGGACCAAATCCCGCGAATTCGCAAAGGCGCCAATGAATGACCCCCATGAAAACAATCACAGGCGGAGCCACAAACAGCGGTACCAGCCAGAAATCTCGCATGGTAAATCGCCGTTCCAGATGCCAACGAGGGGCCAGCAAAAATGTCCACCCGAACAGAAAGGCGATCATCACACCCATGGACCACCACAACGGGACTTGCAGTTCAAACATCAGGGCCATCCACGCCCCACTTGCGATTGAACAAGTCACTCCGACAACGAGTACCAGAACTGAACTGCGGAACAAGACTGCGACAAACTGGCCGATGCCGTATGCCATCAGAACCAGATAGATGGCAACGTCGCGTCTGTCTTGAAGTGCCGTTGTCAACTTGAAAACCACTCCGTTCGCGGCAGCTTTCGGGTGAATCAGACATTCCGCCGAAAGAGCGACAAACCAGATCAGCGAGAGAATCCAGGTCGCCCTGGGAAGCCAGACGATGTGTTTCGCCAACAACAGATGTCGCAGATTGACTCCGCGATTTGCCAGAAAATGAAGCGATTGCCCCTCGCCGTCGTAACGAAAACCAAGAATCCCCAGGAGCAGCGGAATTGCCAGCATGATCAGGAACAGTAATTCTGGTTGATAGTCGCCAGCCATCTGCCCCGCCAGTGATGCAAGAATTCCCAGGAAGCAGACACTGCACGCAATCAATTTGTAGTAATGGTCTCGATGCCGTTCCTGCCAGATCAATCGCTGCCAGTCTCGACACCAGTTCCGTATCCATCCGACGTGCTCCGGCAGCCGAGACGTCGAAATGCCTCGCGGGCGATCCCACCTGCTCCAGATTTTTGACACCCCACTAATGACGGACGATCCATCCAGATACCTGCCATGGCACCAGCGCCAACCCAGCCAGACGTTCAACAGGCCGATCATGCACGACATTGTGATTGTCACCACCGTCTGAACTCTCGGCATCATGGCGTTACCGAACAGTCGCGACAGGCCAATGAGCGGCAATGGAATGGTGAAGATCCACCAGAAACCCATCGCAGGAACCGCAGCGATCACGCGTCGGCTTAGCAACGATGCCAGATTCCCCCAAACCAGACAGACGACCGCCACAGCGACAACCGCCTGGACCGTTTGAATCGAATCGTGTGCACCTCCAGCCAGCAATTGACCAGGAGGAAACGGAAACGCCCAGAGCAACGAGAGGGCAGACAACGAGAGAGTCAACGCCATGGCGAGCGTTGCTGTCAGGAGAAACCCCCATTTGGACAGCAACGTCCAGCGAGCCGGTACTGCCATGTTCAACAGCCAGTCACACGTTCTCTCTTCACGCTCACCCGCAAATAGCACGGCCGTTGAACCGACCATAAACATCAACGGAGCGATCACCGCAATGGCCCAGACCCCTGCCATTCGCAGTTCTCGATTCGTTGCGATCAGTCGCAGTAGAAGCTGCGGTACAGCGCCCGAGATCAACAAGGTCAACCAGAGCGATTTCTGAACCCGATACTCCTTCCACATCAGCCGTCTGATGGGAAAAAGTGCCTGCGATGCCGCTGTCATGGAGAACCTTTTCTCTCATTGTGAGACAGACTCAGTATCCCCTTGCTGATCCGGGCGGCTCAAGAAACTTCCCCATCAGGAGACCACGTGGCAGGATCGGCCGGGACCTGCGCTCCCGATGTCATGTTTTTGACTTCGTGGGGAGGATCCGTTTCCCCTCCGATGATCCAGAAATACGGAATCCCTTTGCGTGACGTGTAACGCAACTGGGAATCGAGTTTTCCAGCCTCGTAATGGGTCTCGACATTGAAACCGCGTGATCGGAGTGACTGGGCCGTTTGCTTCAATTTTTGAGGATCGGTCCATGGCAGGTAAGCGATAAACACCTGAGTAGGTGTCTTAGGCCCCAGCTTGATTTTGCCTTCTGCCAGCAGCTTGGAGAAAATCCGTGTCAGGCCGATCGACATCCCGATTCCTGGAAGCTTGCGATTCAGGAAGTTGCCAACCAGATTGTCATACCGCCCCCCGGAACAGATCGTGGGATACGACGGATAGTCCGTCATTTTCACTTCGTAAACGGTCCCCGTGTAGTAATCGAGGCCTCGAGCAATCGAAAGGTCGGCAACGACTCGACCACCCGCAATGTCGCTTAAGCCTTCCACGACCGTTTTGAGTTCGGACAGGCCCTCTTCGAGCAGCGGATGTGAAACTCCCAGCGCGCGAATCGCGTCGACAAAACCAAGATCTGTCGTACGAATCTGTGCCAGACTGAGCAATGTGTCGGCGGTCGCTTCGGGAACCAGATTCTCCTTCAGCAGGATACTTCGAACACCATCTGGGCCGATCTTATCCAGTTTATCGGCGATCCGGATGATCCCGATCGGGTCTTCGACCCCCAGGCCACGGTAGAACCCCTCCAGAATCTTGCGATTGTTCACATGCAGGCGAACGGGTGAAACCCCCAGCTTGTCGAGGACCTCAAGAATGACGCGTGGCATTTCGGCATCAAAATGCATCGAGACGCGGTCGTTATCGATGACATCGATATCGCATTGATAGAACTCACGAAACCGCCCTTCCTGCGGGCGCTCCCCGCGCCAGGCACGCTGGATCTGGTACCGCTTGAACGGGAAAACCAGTGAATCGTAATTCTGAGCGACGTAGCGAGCCATTGGAACGGTGAGATCGAAGTGGAGAGCAAACTTTAGATCTGCCTCGGCACCTCGTTCGGCCAGCCGTGTAATGGCGTAGATTTCTTTGTCGGTATCCTGACTTTCGCCCTTCGACACGAGGGCTTCGACCTCTTCGACAGAACGAGGGTCGATCGAACAGTATCCGTAGCTTTCAAAGGTCTGGCGAATCAAGTCGAGCCACTTCATCTCGACCAGTCGCGCTTCCGGAAGCCACTCGGGATATCCGCTCAGAGCGCGGGCTTTGATTCGTTTCTGCATGCCTTGTCTTCTTCCAGATACTGCGAACAAACGTCGGTCATCACGTGGGACGGACATTATCACCCGTCGAGTTACCAAGAGCAAATCCTCCCGTCATTCGATCAACATTGGCACAGGCGTTAAAGCGGCAGATCCAGACGAAACACCACAGCATGGATCGCAACTCATTGCTCTGCTGAATGTAAGGTGAATTTGCAAAAACACACGTCCGGCTCGTCGAAATCCGTTGACACACTTGGCCACCAGTGATAATATTACCAACCAGGTAATGATTATTCCTCAAGCCGCAGAAACATCAGATCCGATGTATTCCTCAGAGAAACCAGTATGGAGTCAAACCATTGGATCAATGGCAGATTCCAACGCAACTGGTGTTCTTAAAGGCAGTTGTGGTGGTTTGTGACGCTGTAAAGTATGCCGCATCTAGATAGCAATAGTTGCCGCTCGCGGCCGTAGAGATCACTCCGCTGGTCGCCGGGAGAGTTAAAGTGTCAGACGAATGGATGTATCAATCAAACGGGCGGGATATTGGGCCAGTCTCATTTTCCCAGCTCCAGGATTTGATCAACAATGGAATTTTGACGCCCAATTCCGAGGTTCGGTCCGCGCGATCTTTCAGTTGGCAACGAGCGTCGTTTGTTGAGGGACTGAAGTTTTCGAAGCCTGTTAATTCAGACTCTCGGCCAGCAGTAAAAGCCAGCAGCGAATTCGACATCTCTGCCAAGGGGGCCGACGACTGGTACTATCGAGTCGGCACCATTGAATTGGGACCACTCACATTTGTTGAGCTGACGGAGTTGGCAAAAAATCAACAACTCAGCGCCGATGATGACGTGAAGCTTGGAGCCAGCGGTAAGTGGCGGCGCGTGGCGTCAATCGGTCGCCTGGTGGCGGCCTTGCCGTATCAGGTTGCGACACCAGCGGAACCCTCCTCGCCTGCCCCTGCTCAGCCACAGATTGCTCCTCAACCACAGATTTCGCCGACTCCGAAGCCTCGCAAAGCGACACCGGCTCAGATTTCGGTGGTTGATACTCCAAAGCCCCAGCCGACAGCATCCCGTCCCAAGTCGTCGCCTGTTGTGGCTGTTGTCCCAGCCCCTGTTTCTCAAGGCTCAATGAACGGCGAAGAACTGGTTCAACGTGTTGAAGAATGTCTCGAAGCCTTGAACAAACCCGGTAAGCCACAGATTGGCTATTCCCTGGAAAATGGCGTTGTGACGGTGCGAGGAGTGGTCGCGTCGGTTGGCGAGCAACTTCTCGTAATGCGACGGCTGAGTTCCGTTGCCGGGGTTGTTCGCGTTGTCGATTCGCTGACAGTCTCGGCACCAGCGGCACTTGTCCCCACGCCAGCTTCGACCACAGGCTTTCGGCCACAGCCTGCAAAGCGTTCAGCCCCCCAACAGCAAGGCCCTGGGCTTGTCGAAAGACTGAAAGAAACGATTAGCGGCGAATATGGGAAGCATGTCATTGGCCTGGCGGTCGCGGTGACGTTTCTGGGGTACTGGTATTTCCCACGTAGCCCAGTTCGTCCGGTTGCCGTTCATCCCGTTAAGGGGTCCGTGGTGATTGATGGAAAGCCGTTGGCAAATGCCGCTGTTGTCCTTCATCCCGTCGGGCAAACCAAGAAGCTGCCACCCAATCTTCACCCTCATGCCAAAGCAGCACCGGATGGCAGCTTCGCGCTGGAGACATTCGATCCTGCAGACGGAGCTCCTGACGGTGAGTTTGTGGCGACGGTATTCCTCGTGGCAGAAACCGAAGTGAATGGTGAGAAAAATTACAGTGGCAATCTGTTGCCAGCAGTTTACAGCGATCCGGGGACATCACCGATTCGCGTGAAGATTACATCGGCAACAAAGATACTGGAGCCACTGCAATTGATCACGCAGTGACATTCAGGCGGTTGGCTAGTGTCGAGATTCAAAGAAGATGTGGAACCAGGCGGTCAGGAAAAGAAACATGGATGAGGTTCCAAGGAATGATGTGAGAACGAATGGGCCAGATCAGATGTCGTCCCTCTTCGATCACATCCAGTTGGCGTTGCGTGGCCTGAAGTTTGGCCACATCTCTCTGATTGTTCAGGATGGTCGTGTGGTGCAGGTGGATCGATTCGAGAAAGTTCGATTGCCGGAATCCAGCAGAAAATAGGTCAGTGCCTTAAACGGCGATTATATCTGACACTTGATTAGTGCTATTTGTGGTCTCATTCGTGGTGAGTGGGCAGGGTGAGGGCGCTCAAGCCAAGGCCTTCTAAAAGTTTGAGTTCGTTTTGTCGCAAGGAGATTTGGAAATGGTTGACATGAGGAGGACGCTTCGGCGTCAGCGAGGGTTTACACTGATTGAATTGCTCGTCGTGATCGCAATTATTGCTGTCTTGATTGCACTTCTTTTACCAGCAGTTCAACAGGCTCGCGAAGCGGCTCGTCGCACACAGTGCCGCAACAACCTGAAGCAACTGGGCTTGGCTTCAGCAAATTATGAGTCGACCTTCAAGCTGTTTCCGACAGGCGGGAAGGGAATCGATTTCTCGAAAATCAATATGTTCGCTTTCCCGAGCTCATACTTTACATCGGCACTTCCTTATATTGACCAGACCCCGGTTTATCAGCAGTTCAATTTCAACTTGCACTACAGTAACGCCGCCAATGTTGCTCCCGCGAGCACCAAAATCACCGCGTTCCTGTGCCCCTCGAATGCGTTGACTCAGGCGGATCCCCAGGGATTTGGCGAAACGGACTACCATCCGAACATTTTCGTCGATATCGACCCAAATACAGGAGCCCGATCTGGCCAGAACGGCGTGGCGGGCGGGGCCAATGGCAGCACGCTGGGTGCCACTGTCAGCGGACCACTGGGCTTGTATCCTCTGAGCGTCGCGTTCACGACGGACGGCTTGAGCAACACCGTCGCAATCTGGGAATGTGCAGGTAAGCCAGCTGGGATCGTCGGAAAGTACCCCTATGCAACCTACACAATTGGCGGGGCGGCCGGTGCCAACTCCGCACTTATGCCAGGTGGAACTCAATCGGCACCCAATCGCTGGGCCGATCCTGACAGCGGTTCGGGCGTGTCCGGACAGAACACGAATTCGGTCGGTGGTGCCAATCAGTACCTGAATGGTAACAAGACTCCGACGGGTGGCCCCGCAACATGCCCCTGGACCACGAACAATTGCGGACCGAACAATGAACCGTTCAGCCTGCACGTCGGGGGAGCACACGCTTTGCTTGCAGATGGAAGCGTTCGCTTCATCTCTGAAAACATTGCCTGGCAGACCTACCGAGCCATCTGTGGTGCTAACGAAGGTTCTGCTGTCAGCGACTTCTAAGCCGCTATCGTTCTGGCTTTGACGTAAAGCCCCAAGAGGCTTGAACGCTTCTTGGGGCTCTGACGTTCTAAAGCGGCCAACTGCAGAATCCTGCCAACCACAAGAAATTCTATGGTGCCGCATGCTCTCAGCATGCGGGCATTCCTGTGGAGAAGGAAAGGCAATGGTAGATCATCGAAGGGATGGCGGAGCGGGGGTTCCCCCCGAATCGCTTGCGGTTGTGCTGGAGTACGTTCGTGTCGCTCTTCGAGAACTGAAGTTCGGGCACGTCACTCTGGTCGTTCAGGATGGCCGTGTGGTCCAGGTTGATCGATTTGAAAAAATTCGGGTCAGAGAATCGTAGTCGTTTCTGACGTCAATCGTTTTTGACGTCAGTCCCCAAGCGAACTCATGCCAAGGAAATGAAGATGCCTGTGTATGGAGACAATCTCGAATCGATCGGGCGGACACCAATGGTCCGGATCAACCGACTCACAAGTGGGTTGAATGCCACCGTTCTGGCAAAGATCGAAGGTCGCAACCCAGCTTACAGTGTGAAGTGCCGGATCGGTGCTGCGATGATCTGGGACGCGGAACAGCAGGGAAAGCTGGGTCCAGGCATTAGCGTCATCGAAGCCACCAGCGGCAATACGGGTATCGCCCTGGCGTTCGCCTGTGCGGCACGGGGTTATAAGCTGCGATTAACGATGCCTGACACGATGTCTCAGGAACGTCGTACGATGCTCAAGGCCTTCGGTGCGGAATTGATTCTGACACCTGGTGCCGAGGGGATGAAAGGAGCCGTAGCTCGAGCTGAAGAAATTGCGACTCAGCCCGGCTGGTTCATGCCCAGGCAATTCGAGAATCCTGCCAACGCCGACATTCACTTTCGCACAACTGGTCCGGAAATTGACCGTGACACTGAAGGCAACATCGACGTCTTCGTCAGTGGTGTCGGAACGGGTGGGACGATTACCGGTGTTGGTCGCTATTTTAAGCAACCAGGCCGCAAACCAATTCATATTGTGGCGGTCGAGCCAGTGACGAGCCCCGTGCTTTCGGGGGGGGCTCCCGGTAAACATAAAATCCAGGGAATTGGAGCCGGGTTTATCCCCAAAGTACTGGATCGTTCCGTCATCAACGAAGTTGTGACGGTCACCGATGACGAGTCTTTCCAGATGGCTCGCCGCCTGATGCTCGAAGAGGGAATCTCGTGCGGCATCAGTTGCGGGGCCGCAATGGCCGCAACGCTCAAACTGGCGGCTCGCAGCGAATTTGCTGGAAAGACCATCGTGACCATCCTTCCCGATTCCGGGGAACGCTATCTGTCGACGCTGCTGTTCGAAGGTCTCGCTGACAAACCTGTAGCACCACCTCCGCCCGTTCCAGAGCCCTATCCGTTTGACTTGGGCGACGAATAGCCATCGAACCAACAAGCCCCTGGACCATTCAGCCGATCCGCACTCGGAAATGAGGAATTTGAATCGATGCCAGACAATATCCTGCAGCGCAGCGTGACCACTTCGGTGGCGCGAAATCTCGCGAACACCACCAAGACATCACCAAAAATGATGTCGATCACACCACGCTGGCTGCTGAGTTTGCTTCCGTGGGTACAGGCCGCATCGGGCACTTATCGTGTCAATCGCACCAAAGTCGAACTGAGCAAGGCACAGCGAATTGGAGTTGAACTGGTCGGCGATGTCGCCTCGTTTCCGGCCGAAGCCCTGCGCAGCGTCCCGCTCTTTTCCGGCTTGCCAGAACTAATTATCACGCGCCTGACGAGCAAGTTCAGCACCCAGACTGTCACTCTCGGCAACAAGCTGATTGTCGAAGGTGTGGAAGGAAACAAGTTCTTCATCATCGCTCAGGGGCAGGTCGAAGTTCTCAGCAAGGGGGCTCACGGCAGCGACCTGCGGATTGCTTTGCTGACCGAAGGGGAATTCTTCGGCGAAACAGACATTGTCTCTGACAAGCCTTCGGAAGTGACAATTCGTACGATCACCCCTTGCGTGCTGCTGACACTGACGCGTAAGGATCTTGACGTCGTCCTGAAAGAACTCCCTAATCTGCAGGCAGAATTTCAGCGGGCGATCAACGAGCATCTGGAACTTCGTTCCACCGTGAACCGCTACGGCGAACGGAACATCGATCTCGTCTCTGGCTTTGCAGAGAACGTGGAAATCCCCGAGACATTTGTCGATTACTCGGCGACTCCGCGCGAATACTCTCTCTCGGCAGTTCAGACGGTCGTGCGAGTCCACACTCGTGTTTCGGACCTGTACAACGATCCCTTCAATCAGCTCGAAGAGCAGATGCGGCTGACGATCGAGGGGATCAAAGAACGCCAGGAATGGGAGCTGATCAACAGTAAGAAGTTTGGACTGATCCATTCCGTCGATCCGTCGATGCGGATCAGCACCCGTTATGGGGCTCCGACACCTGACGATCTGGACGAGTTACTGGCCTTGGTCTGGAAGAAGCCTGCATTCTTTCTCGCCCATCCGAAAGCGAT
>CAIWEX010000788.1 GCA_903911795.1 uncultured Schlesneria sp. | reverse complement strand
GATTGTACAACCGCCATCCTTGACTGCCAAAGAAGAATGGAATGGGTAGAATGTCGTACGTTGACATCAATTGATGGAGCGAGACAAAAATGACTCAATCAAAGAAATCCAAGCCCTCGGCCAAACTCAAGATGTCCGAAATGATTTTGAAAATGGCGGAAGACTTCCTTGCAGTGGGCGATTCGATTGCAGAACGTCAAAATCGCCTGAATGCCGCATGCACTGCATGGAATTTGGCCTGCGGATCGCCCCTTGTTCGACGGCAGAAACTTGCACAGTACAGAGAAAGTTACCTGCGATTCAATCCTGGTACTTCACTGACCAATCTGGCCAGCATTCTCAAAGACATGGAACTGTTATTGGAACCGAAGATCCAGCTCTTCCCGGACGACGAACGGCAGATCGTCGATGCCAGAGTCGTGAAGAATGGCAACAAATTCCGTATTGAAGTAGCCTCGGCCACTCTGCATTGACGGCTAAGGAATTCCGGTGCATCTCGATTCCGATTCTTCGCCCTCGCATCCAGTGAAGTCTCATCAAGAATGCCAACGCAATGCACGGGTGATTCGCTGCAATTGCAAGACGTTCAATATGGATCAACTTGACCCGAACACGGCGTTGCCGAACTGCGAAGTTGGCGGACCGAAACAGAAGTTATTTGCCCCTGAGATCTAACAGATGAATACAGCCACTCGACTTGAAAAGCTTCGCCTGGCCATCCACGGCGTCAGTGCTCCGTTCTTTTGTGCGGGGAGTTGCGTTCTGAAGAATTCGCTCGCCCTGAGATTGAAGGACGGCACTCAGTTTGTGGTGGAACGAGCAGAGAGCACTTTCAAACAAGAGTTGGCGCTGCAACCGCTGATCGATCGCTGTCAACCTGCAACTTTTGGCGACAAGCGGCGCAATCGGCTTGACCGAAATGTGCGTGACGCCGTTCAACTCAAGGCAGAGAATTTCTCCGTTGAGAATTTCGATCCCGAATCAATGGGGATTCTTGACGCTATTCGGCGCGAAATGTTCCCGCCGGATTCGCCTCCAGTCACTGCGGAATTGTATGCACTGAACATCTACACGCAGGGAGGACATTTCGCGTCTCACAAGGACACTCCGCGTGGAAGTGACATGTTTGGCACCCTGGTGGTGTGCTTGCCATCCCATTTCTGGGACGGCCAGTTGAAATTAATCCAAAGGGGCTTGGTAGAGCAATTTGATTGGGGTACGGACATTCGCGGTCAACGGAAGGAAACCCAGCTCCATTGGGTTGGATTTTTCGGTGATGTGGATCATCAGATTGAGCGGGTTGGTGGAGGGGCTCGGGTGACGTTGACGTACCTGCTGCGAAGATCTGATCCGTCGCTTCCGTCGCGCACTTTAGCAGAGAAGGACTTGGCGCCAGCGATTCACGAAGCCTGGCGCGGGCTGCTCGCGGATCCCTCGTTTCTGCCGGAAGGTGGTATTTTCGGATATCACTGCGGCCATCTGTATCATCAGGACGCCCGGTTTCAGGTTCAACAGAAGCCGCTCGATCAGCGGTCGGCGAACATGCTTAAGGGACGGGACCAATTGGTCGCTGCAGCAGCCTTGCAGGCTGGACTCGGCGTAACGTTCGCCCCTTACCTGTATGAGAATTGCGTTGACGAGACATGGCAGCTTGGCCGGTTTCCAACTTCGAAAGAAAAAGAGAAGCTGACAGACCAGATGGATTTGTCCGACCTTGAATCCGCGCTGCCAATTGTTGGTCAGAGTAATGAAAAGGTCGGAGATTTCGGCGTCACGTGGCTCGAAGCCCGCCCCTCATCAAGCAACGTCGTGAAAGTCACAGGTCATGAGGGCGATGCAGAATTTCCAACTGCGGGGCGACTGCATTCATGTGAGTACTGCGAATGGGGTTATTTTGGGAATGAGGCTTCCGATGTGGATTTCTACATTTATGCCGCATTGCACATCCACATTCCTGCGTTTGGTAAAGGGCTGAGAGCAGAGATACCACCGGCAGCATCCAGACGTCGCAAGGCGGTCGATACGACGCGTTCCACAAAGAAGAAAACCAGTGCAGCGAAGAATCCAACGGCCACACCCAAAAAGAAAGCAGTGAATCAACCAAAGAAGCCCGCATTGAAAACGCCCAGAAAAAGATCGCAATGAGTGAAGCCTCGGTGGACGACTCGTTTCG
>CAIWEX010000787.1 GCA_903911795.1 uncultured Schlesneria sp. | reverse complement strand
GTTTCAAGGGGATATCCTGCACAAACCGGTGGACGGCAATGCGATTTCGCCACGAGTTATAAGGGGCACAGTATGCACGTCCAACGTCGCGGGCCATCGGCTGCCGAGTCACACACGTTTGCACGGCCCCTTGACTGAACGCATTGAATCCGCGTACCAGAATCGCTCCCAGGAACCCTCGCGCCATTCTCAATTGCCAGGGGACCGGTTTCGTTGCGGGTAGATGAAAGGCTCCCGTATTCAGAACGACCAGTCGGCGGATTCGATCCGGATACCGCGTCGCATAGGCCATCCCTATCATCCCTCCCCAGTCATGGACAACCAGCGTCAGGTTGTGTGTTGCATGGACCTTGTCGAGCCAGCATTCCAGATCGGACACGCGTTGTTGCAGCGAATATTCATAGGAATCGTCAGTTGGCTTGTCGGACAGCCCACAACCGATGTGATCTGGAACCAGGCAGCGATAGCGGTCGCGCAGGGCGGTCACCAGATTCCGGTAGTAGAACGACCAGTTCGGATTGCCATGCAGCATGACGACCGTCTGCCCACGTCCCTCGTCGAGGTAATGCATCCGCTGGCCACCGATGTCGGCATAGTGGTGGGTGAAGTCGTAGTTGGGGTAAGTCGCTTGAGCAGCCATTCCGTTCACCAATCCAGTGCCAGCATGAGACAGTTGAGACCACTTCCGATACCGAGAAATCCGACGCGGTCGCCGCGATTCAGAAAACCTCGTTCATCAGCGATCGCTGCGGTCATTGGAAGCGAAACGGTTCCCATGTTTCCGAGGTACGGGAAAGTGCAAAAATCTTTCTGCTGCGAAATTCCCAGCGCATTCATTACTTGTTCACGGTGTCCTTTACCGACTTGATGACAGATCACCTTGTCGATCTGGTCGGGAGCGATCCCGATTTTGGTAAGGAAGGATCGCCATGTGTTCAAGCCCAGGTCGACGCCGAACTTCAGCACACCGATGGAATCGGTCTGCATGAACTGCGTAAACGCATGCGACACGCGGGCAGGAAGCAGGCCACTGACTTTCTGCTGGACGAGTTGCGGCAACAGGCTGCCGAACTTGGCATGCGTCACCGACTGCGGCAGAATCGAATCAACCTTGTTGACGGCCGCGGGAAGCAGCGATTCAAACCCCCAGCGACACAGCAGATGGTGTTCAGGGGCCGCCTTCGTCACTCCACCCAGCAAGCGATGCCGCTTTTCCTTGGAAAATGAACCGTCGGTCAATAGAACCGCGACCGCACCCGATCCACCCGTCAGCGTTGCCAGCGATTTGGTCAAGGCATCCATGCTCATATCTTCCAGCAGTCGCTGGATTGTGTAGTCGATGATCTCACGAGCCGTTTCGCATGAAACAACGATTCCCGCCTTGATCTGACCGAGTTCGATCCGGTTGGCGATGTCGACCATCCCGTTCAAGACACCCAGGCAAGCGTTGCTAACATCAAAAATGGAAGCATCAGGACTGATGCCGAGATTTGCGGCGACTCCGCATGCCGTGGCAGGTTCGAACTGTTCGCGGCAGACACCGGCATAGATCACAACTTCCAGATCGCGGGCGGCGACGTTGGATTGCTCCAAAGCTCGTCGTGCGGCTTCGGTTGCCCCGGACGTCAACGGATACCCGGCCGGCCACCAGCGGCGTTCGGAAATCCCCGTCCAGGCTTCAAGCTGTCCGGGCTGGATCTTCAGTTTCTCGTAAAGCGGCGACAATCGTTGTTCGATCTCAGTCGAGGTGACGACAACCGGCGCCAGTTCGTATCCAATGGCATCAACGTAAACGCGTGAATATTTCATGTGTACCACAAGGCAGGGAATGCCGTGACGGATTCCATCACGTCTGCAGGCAGCAGGAACGCGGCAAAACAACGTGTCGCATCGCGACGACAGTAGTCTAGCGAATCAGGCACGAGGATTCACGCGCGAGCCGTTCATTCAGACGCCTGGGTTCCCCGACGTGCGGATTTGGACACGGAAAACGCGGACGGTACGGTGGAATCTGAAGAAATTCTTAGTCGTAATCTTTCGTCCGCGCCCAATCAACATCGTCGATTTCGAAAATCCATTTCCCTGCTAATGCCATTTTATGTTCGGGACGGGACGCATCCCCCCACCCGAATAGCGTATGAACAGAATAGACAACCGGTGCATAACAATCGTTTTGAATGCGAAACACCTTTTCAAATCTCCGAGGATTATCACCATCAGGCTTGGCTCTTAAGGCGAGTGACTTGAATCCTGCGGTCACATGCCCTCTTCTGTAGGCTCGAATGACACAGAACAGATCTGACGCGCCTCGCAAAGTGTACTCTTTCCCGTGCGGAAGCGGTGAGAAAAGTCCATCAAGTCCTTTAAGGTCACCTCTTCGGACGAATTTCCATTCAATGACCAGTCTTTCCAGTGTGTCCAGCCAGCCCTCACTGTAACTGAATTTCTTTTGCATCTTGGTTCTGTCGACGACAGTACTCGACTCCGCACTGATTTCGGATTCTCCAAGCGAACATCGGTCTGCTGCGAAAATGCCGGTAATCCCAGAAAACATGATCCCTACGCTGCGCAACAGACCGCGTCTTGAAGTCATTTCGATTCTTTCCAGTACGGGATCACACGAAGCATGATTGCCATGGAAACTACACGAGTTCGAAACCTGGAATCGTTCCATTGCTGGAACCGAACGAATTCACGTCGGCCCCCAGTCGGCGCAGGAACTGGACGTACAAATTGCACAGTGGCGGATTCTTTCTGGGATCGAAGGCCAGATGTTGCCCGTGTTTGAATCCGCCACCCGCGACGATAATCGGCAGATTCTTGTTGTCGTGGCTGCTG
>CAIWEX010000786.1 GCA_903911795.1 uncultured Schlesneria sp. | reverse complement strand
GGATTTCAAGCTCACCCTCTGTCGGATGAGGGGGTTTTGGGCGAGCCATCAGATGCCCAGAATGCTGCTAGATTGCGTTTTTTCGCGATGCATCACAGGGATTTCCAGCAATTCTGATGCTCGCGGCAATCTGCCGCCGATAAAAGAAGAATTGCAGAATCCAATTACGGAAAAAACGCCATGTCGAGCATTCCTTCCCGATCACAGCCCCAATTTTCCTGCTTCGCCGATTTCTGGCGTCACTACGTGAGCCAGCATTTGCATCCATTCAATCAGTTGCTGCACGTCGCGGGAACAATAGGTGGTCTGGCCTGCGTCGGCTTGGCCGTCTACCGATCTTGGATGTGGCTGCTCCTTGTTCTGCCGGTCGGATACGGAGCGGCGTGGCTCGGCCATTTCCTTGTTGAACGAAACCGTCCACTCACACTGACGTACCCCCTGTGGTCGTTGCGAGCGGACTATCGCCTTGTCGGTTTAATGCTCATTGGTCGACGAATTTCCGACGAACTCGAAAAGAACTCAGGTACTCAAACGCCATGATCAGGAGAATGTAAGGGGCGTTCGATTCTACTTGGCTTCGGCATGGCGGAAGAAGTTTGCCAGAAAAGCCTGAGTCGGCGACCGGACTGCTTCCTTCGAGCAGAATTTTACAACTTTGAGCCAGTTCTTTTCGAGCATTTTTTCAACATCGACATGAGGAACACTCATCTCCGCTGATTTCCACTGATCAGGCAGGGAACGAGACGGCTTCGACAGCATACTCGCTTCGCTTCCTCTTGTTCCGGATCAGCGTAAGTGAGTGGCGATCAGTGTTTCAAATCCCTTCCGTTGGAAAGACGCAATGGCAATCAAGCCATCGCCAGCCTGAATTGCCTGCGTGGAAGTCGACGACGTTGATGTCTCGCATCAACCAGTCATCGTGGATCCGCTCGATTCGCTGATTCAGTGGTGATTACGGCGTCTGGGCCCAACGCTGGTGCCGACCACTTCGATAGACAATCTCCTCGACACTGACATCGCCACTATCAAAACCAGCATCCGGCAGTGCAAAGTCCGACGAAGGTGGCGAGTTCACCAGGAACTGAGTCATTGACGCTGTTGGCAACGACTGGAACGGGACATGACTTGTCTTGCATTGTTCGTGACCATCAGGGCCTGCGACGACTTCGCGGCAGATGCAATTCATCAATTCCACTTCGTCTGGACTCACCTTAACGAGAGTCCCCAGATAGCGGCGGTCGCGTTCATCGACAATATGAACCTGCGATCCCAGTGGCGTCTCCTGCATCGATTCTCGCATCAGTTGGTGATCGACCGCTTTGATCGCCTCGCGAAATTTGTGCATGTCGAATGAGCGACCTGGATGTTGATCGCTAGCCAGTGCACGCAAGTGCTTGGCGGATGTCAACGCGACAGGATTGATGCCAACACATCCTGGGAGCGAGCAGACTACAAAGAGATTCACGATGAGAATTCGAAGCATGCAGTCCTATTTCCCCGGTTCCCGTGCAGACACCGAATGATTCCTCAAATGGCTTCAACGCATTCTCAATTCTGTTGAATTATTGCGAAACCCGTCTGTACGGTCCGCTGATTCGTCGAAGTCATTTAGTAGCCCGAGTCGAGAATGTCGGTCAAGAGCGATGATGCCAATGCGGCAGGGGCTCGCTGCACCACATGTCAAATGCGAGGCTCGATCGGCAAGAGTTGCCGATGTCTTGCCGGAAGCAATTTGAGCGGGTGAAAGCAATGAAGGGTGATGAAGTTCCGTGGGAAGATGTACGCAGCCCAATCGAACCGACTATAATCTCGCAGTGATGATGGTCCGGTTTTTCGAGTGTTGTTGTTCATGATCGTCGAGTTTCAAGTCGGATGCTCGAATCTCGACTGCGGAGTTTCTCTTGGAAAGTCATCCGTTTCGTCTGCTGCGGAATCTCGGGCGGACCAGTGAAATTGTGACTGTGCTGCTGAATCACGGTTTCAGTGATCTGGTCGATCGCATCGGGTTGCGCACGGTCTGGTATCGCTCACGAGGATTGTTTTTACGAAAAAAGCAGGAGCCAGCCCGTCACGTAAAACTGGTTGAACGCGTCCGTTTGACTCTGGAAAGTCTTGGGCCGACGTACATCAAGTTTGGCCAGGTCATGAGCACTCGCCCTGACCTCGTTCCGCAGGAAATGCTGGTCGAACTGAAGAAGCTTCAGGAAAACGTCCCGCCGTTTTCCTCGACAGCCGCAGTCGAGCGTCTGGAAGTTGAACTTGGTCACCCGGTTAGTGAACTCTTTGCCAGCTTTGATACAGTTCCACTGGCGGCCGGGTCTTTAGGACAGGTGCATCGCGCTGTCCATTTCGACGGGACTCCTCTGGCCGTCAAAATTCGGCGGCCCGGTGCGGTCCGTAACATCGAGCGCGATCTGGCTCTGATGCACGAGATCGCAGTACTGATAGATCGGCACATTGCCGAAGCCCGGATCTTCGATCCCGTGGGATTGGTGAATCACTTCGCGCGAACGATCCGCCGCGAATTGAATTTTTCTCGCGAGGGACGGACGATGGACGAGTTCCGTCGCCTGTTCCGACAGGACGCCACGCTATACGTTCCGACGGTCTTCTGGGATCTGACGACCGAAGCGATCCTGACCATGGAATACATTGACGGATACAAGATTGATGAACTGGCAGAACGAGTACACATCTCCGTTCTTCCAGCGCCGCCGGATACAGGAAGCAGTATTCCAGTGTCAACGCCGGTCGACCCCGCGAATGTCGCAGCAAACGGGGCGCGGATTTTTATGAAGCAGGCTTTTGAATTTGGCGTGTTTCATGGTGACCCACATCCCGGCAATATCCGGATTCGACGTGACGGAACGATCTGCATGCTCGACTATGGCATGATTGGAATGCTCGATGGGGCGACTCGCGAACAATTGATCGACCTGCTCGTCGCAATCAGCCAGCAGAATGTTGATTCCGCCGTGAAACTGGTCCTGGAGATTGGCGAATCGTACCGCGAGATCGATCGCCCGCTGCTGCAGATCGATATGCGAGACTTTATCGCCAACTACTACGGTATCCCGCTGGAAAGGATGAACGTCGGCCGACTGCTGTCTGACTTTGTTGCCATCCTCTCTAACCACGGCATTCGTTGTCCCGGCAGCTTGATGCTGCTGATTCGAGCACTCGTGACGCTGGAAGGGATTGGACGGCAACTGGATCTCGAATTCAACCTGGCAACGCATTTGCAACCGTTTGTGGAGCGGATGGTCAAACAGCGGTATCAGCCGTCACGCATCGCCGAACGCCTTTATGATGAATCGCGAAAGATGCTGGAACTGGCGCATGAAATGCCTGGTTACTTGAATCAGACGATGAAAAAGATCAGCCAGAATGAACTCAGAATTCATCTGGATCATCGAAACCTGGATCATTTCATTCTGGAAATGGAACGATCCAGCAATCGACTGGTGGTCGGGATGGTTGTGTCGGCTCTGATTATGGCATCGGCATTAATTTTGGCGGGAAAAGTAAGTTCCGTCTGGATCAGCGTGCCGATCTATATCAGTTCCAGCCTGCTGGCGATCTGGCTGATCTTCGGCATTTTTCGCAGTGGACGCTTGTAGAGTTCAAGGATCGAATCATGCAACGAATTCTGGTCACCGGGGGCTGCGGCTTCATCGGTGCCAACTTCATTCGATTGGAACTTCAGGCCGATCCCGAACTGGCAATTATCAACGTCGATAAACTCACCTACGCCGGAAACCTGGCAAATCTTGCCGATATGCAGGGCGGCCCCCGGTATCAATTCGTACGCGGAGACATCTGCGACCGTGAGTTGATCAGTAGCCTGCTTCAGTCGCGGGACATCAGCGCTGTGATCAACTTCGCTGCGGAAACGCACGTTGATCGCAGCATCCAGGATTCGTCACCGTTTGTTCAGACGAATATCGTAGGAACGCAGACTCTGCTGGACTGTTGTCGCAAGCATGGCGTTGCACGTTATCTGCAAGTCTCGACCGATGAGGTTTACGGCAGCCTGGGCGACAGTGGCAAGTTCACCGAAGAGACTCCTCTGGCACCGAATAGCCCGTACTCGGCTTCGAAAGCCGCCGCCGATCTGCTGGTGCGTTCGTATTGTCAGACATTTGGCTTCCCCGCGGTGATTACCCGTTGTTCGAACAACTACGGCCCGTTTCAGTTTCCCGAGAAGTTGATACCACTTTTCATCACGAACGCGATGCAGGATCAGCCGCTGCCCGTTTACGGAACGGGACTCAACATCCGCGACTGGATTCATGTCAGCGATCATTGCCGGGGGATTGCCCTCGCGTGGCGGAACGGTCGCAGTGGCGATGTTTATAACTTCGGTGGAAATTCGGAACTAACTAATCTCGAACTGACGGACCGATTGCTCAGTGCACTCGGAAAGCCGCATTCCCTGATTAAGTTCGTACCGGATCGGCCAGGCCATGATCACCGGTATGCCATCGACTACAGCAAAGCCCAAAGAGATCTCGGCTGGGTGCCTCAAGTGACGTTCGAGGCAGGATTAAGTGAGACGATCGCTTGGTACCAATCCCATTCCGATTGGATCGCTCAGGTGAAGTCTGGCGAATACCAGAAGTTCTATGAGCGGCAGTATGGTCCACAGACATAACCTCGACCCATGTCGAATCGAAATTCGATCCGAATTTGTGCGGCAACAGTGCAAATCAACCAGAAAATAGTGAGTATTGACCATGCGAAACCTGACCCATCCCCGTGACGAAATCATGCAGACGATGGAGCGAATCTATCGGTACCGCATGACCACCACTTCGGGTGGAAACCTGTCGATTCGGGAATCCAATGGTGATACGTGGATCTCACCGGCGCGAATTGACAAGGGGAATCTGACCCGAAATGACATCGTCTGTGTTCGCAGCGACGGAACCGTTGACGGGGCGCATCGACCGTCATCCGAATTCCCGTTTCACCGCGCCATTTATGAGCGCCGGCCCGATCTGCGGGGCATTGTCCACGCCCATCCCGTGGCACTTGTTGCGTTCAGCATCTGTCGCGCACTTCCCAATACGCGACTTTTTCATCAGGCCCACTTCGTCTGTGGCGAAGCAGCGTTCGCTCCCTATGCGCTTCCTGGGAGTGAAAAGCTGGCGAGTCACATTGCAGACGCATTTTCCAGTGGCGTGAACTGTGTCATTCTGGAAAACCACGGCGTTGTTGTCGGAGGCGAATCGCTGTCGCAGGCCTATCAGCGGTTTGAAGCGCTGGAATTTGCGGCAAAGACGATTGTCAAAGCGAAGTTGCTGGGTGAGGTCCGCTATCTTTCCGACGACCAACTCTCGATCGCCGAGCGACGACGCGTCGCTTTCGATATCGTCGAAGGACCAGCGGCAACGAGTTACGAATGCGAACTGCGGCGACAACTGTGTGAATTTGTGCGTCGCGGATGTCGCCAGCGACTGCTGATCAGTACCGAAGGGAGTTTCTCCGCTCGTCTGGGGCAAGATTCATTTCTGATCACCCCGTCGCAGCGCGATCGATTTACTCTGGATGTCGGCGATCTCGTTCGAGTCGACGGAAACACGTGCTCAGAAGGGGCCAGTCCGAGTCGGGCCGCGCTGGCGCACCAGGCGATCTACCGTCGGCACCCCGGTGTCCAGGCGATCGTATTTGCTCACCCCGTCAATGCCACGGCGTTCAGCGTGACGTCGACAACACTGGATGCCAGAACGATTCCCGAGAGCTACATCTTTTTGCGAGATGTCCAGCGAGTCCCGTACGGGATCCAATACCAAAACGATGGGCAGATCGCCGAATTCGTCTCTTCAAAATCTCCGGCTGCCTTGCTGGAGAACGACGGAGTCCTGGTGCTGGGGACGAGCATTCTGGACGCTTTTGATCGCCTGGAAGTCCTGGAAACGACATCCGAAGCCTTAATCAACAGCCGCCTCGTCGGTGCGATCACGCCGATGAATGACACGGTCATCGCGGAATTGAATCAGGCCTTTGGGCTGTCGTGAAATTTCGACTTTGCGCAATGCTGGTTTTCAAATCGGAAAGTGAACACGTGTAGGGTGCCACGATCTTGGAGTCTGCGACAAGGTCGTGCAAATAAATTGGGTTTTGATGAAGGAAGGCATCAAACGCATCGCCAACGGCATGGAAGACACGGAATGAACCTCACGCCCGCTTCGCTCAAGGCGCCAAGACACAACGTTTTCAAGCATTCCAATATCGCCTCTCTCCAACCACTTTCTCCCTTTGCGTCTCCGCGTCTTTGCGTGAGCCCCTCTTCGGAGATGACCTCATGGGCACCCCAAGCGATTCACGTCGCGAGCCTCGCGTACGTATTGCTGATCGCTGAAAACTTCTCAAGAACCTCACGCCCGCTTCGCTCAAGACGCAAAGTTTTGAAGCATCTCAGAAATCGCCTCTCCCATCTCTCTCTTCCTTCCGCGCAGCCCTCGGGTACGCCGAGGCGAACTCCGCCCCCTACATCCTGCCCAACTTCAATAATAACGCATTGGCCCTGGACATAATGTGCCTTATGTTTCGTGGTGTTCGGTTGACCGAAGGATTCCGCGCCCGATGATGTCACGACGCAACAGGCGTCGCCGCAACAATGTTTACGAAAGGCAACACGCGTTCGGGTTCCGGTTATAGCGGCAGGTAAAAAACTGGCCTGCAAAACAAGGGGCTCGCAGAGAATCAAGGAATCGCCTCCATCGTTTGGCACAAAAGCTGTAGAGAGATATTCCTGAACTATGGCACTGTGCCACCACAGTTGCCAATCGTCAGATTCTCTAAGCTAGGGTCGAATGATGCCGTCGGCACCGTCCACGGAATTGATTGATAAGGGAATCGATGCCGCCAGATCCGGGAATCGATTGCTGGCTCGCATGCATCTGGAAAAATCGGCCGAGATTCATGCGGATCGTGCCGACCTGTGGATGTGGTTGGCGTGGGCTGCGGAATCACCGGTCAAGGCTCAAGTCTACCTGAACAAACTCCAGGAATTTGCATCGCATCGCGGCGTTGCCGAAGCAGGGTTGATGTGGATTCGAACCCTGACGAATACGAGCGAAGACCCTGCTCCGAAGGCCAAAGAGGACTTTAAGGTTACCTGCCCGGCGTGCACGACAATCCTTGTTATCCGGCCAACCGCGATCGGAGCGACAAGGCCTTGTCCTGCATGCAGGAATCAATTGCAAATCGAACGTGGTACTGACGGAATTATCGGTTGTCGCCGACTGGAATCCGGCAGGAGCTATTCTACACAAAAATCGAGTTTATCGATGACTGCCCGCGACGCACGCGGAGGTATCAAAACCTCCGTACCGCGTCAGTTACCCGCGATATCTGCAGATCGCGTCCCTACAATCCTGGTCGTCGATGACAATGCGACGATCCGCCGCATTGCGTCACTGGTGTTGACGCGGAAAGGGTATCGCGTCTTGACCGCGACGACCGGCGAAGAGGGACTCGAACTGGCAAAACGGGAATTTCCTCATCTGGTGCTGCTCGATGTCGCTTTGCCCGGCGTCAGCGGCTACGAAATCTGCAAACGACTGCGGGCTGACGCGGAGATTTCCGCGACACCTGTGGTCATGTTGTCAGGTAAAGATGACTTCTTCGACATGGTCAAGGGTTACGAAGCGGGATCTTCAACGTATCTCACAAAGCCCTGCAGCGCCGGCGAAATGATTGCAACGGTCGAGAAGTTCGTCCCAATACAACCTGTTCCAGCCGATCCATTGCCACAATCTCCAGTTGGCGATCCTGGCGGAGTTGGTGCCTGAATAGATCATTTACCGGCCTGAAGACTCGTGCGAGTTGCTTGAGGCCGTATGACTGGAATACCGCATTTTGACTCGAAGCAGATCGCTCCCTGCTTTGAGTCTGGTTTGGTGATTCATCGGATATCAATCCGGCGGATCTTTGATGTTGAGGGATGGTTGCTATGTCCAGCAATTCTGTACTTGTGTGTGACGACAGTCAGATCGATCGTGATCTGGTGTCGCAGGCCTTGATTGCCGGAGGGTTTCGAGTTTCGACGGTGTCGGATGGCGAAGAATGCCTCAAGACTGTTCAGCAAAAACGTCCTGACGTTATTGTTCTGGATGTAGTCATGCCCAAGCAGAATGGATTCCAGGTCTGTCGACAATTGAAGACGGACCCCGCCACCAAGGACATCAAGGTTGTGCTGCTCAGCAGCAAAAACCAGGCGAGCGACAAGTTCTGGGGCCAGAAACAGGGTGCCGACCTGTACCTGACGAAGCCGTTTTCTGATGCCGATCTTGTGGCGGGAGTTCGCAGTCTGATGTGAGTGCCAAATCGGGCTCCTTCGAACTGACGATCGATTTCTGAACCACTTCGTCAAGGCCAATTCCGCCAGGGGACCTCGCAGGATCTGCGCTGATTGTATGCGCGCATCCTGGTGCTGCGCGGTTGGTCTCGGCTCTACCTCAACAGGCTTGAAAATGATTTCCATGAACGAATCCGACACCTCAAGTGTCAGTGGACTGATTGATTCGCTGTCTCTTGCCCTTAGTGAAGCGCCTGCGTCAGTCTCGACCACCGAAATGCAGGCCGTCCAGGCAACAGAACGATTCGTCGTCATCCGCATCGCCGGAGAATCGTTTGCAATTTCGATGTCTTCTCTCCTGGAAATCCAACGATTCCCGACGCTGACTCCGTTGCCAGGAATCGCTGACTGGCTTCTGGGCGTCACGAACTTCCATGGCGACGTGTTGTCCGTCGTTGATCCCCGCCCGCTGTTGGGTTTTGACCGATTGACAACGACTGACAAGTCGCATCGCCTCATCGTACTTCAATCATCGCAAAGCCCATTGGAACTGGGGCTGGTGGTCGATTCCACGTTGGGAGTGCGAGCAATTCGCGCGGATTCAATCCGGCCACCGCATGGGAACCTGTCAGGAAGCATTTCCCGGTACCTGCGAGGCGTCTGTGAATTCCAGGACAATTTGCTGGCAGTCCTGGATATCGAACAACTGATCAGCGACCTGACCATTCACTCGACATAAACACGCATTGCACACATCTCGCTCTCAAACCATCTGACACGTTTCCATTTCACATTCGTTTTCAGGAACTTGACCAATGTTTACCGTCCAACGATTGAGCGAATTGATTCGGCGATCGAAACCCGTCTTGTGGGTCACACGCAGCATCCGCAACCGGTTGCTGATTGCCATGACAATTGCAGGACTGTTACCACTGATCGCTGTGGCCATCACCATCAACCGCGCCGCGTCCGATTCGATCCAGCAACAAACTTTTGACCGGCTGACGGCCGTCCGAACGATCAAGGCATCGCAGCTCTCGCAATATTTTGAAACCATTCAGAACCAGGCCGTCACGATGGCCGCAGACACCATGGTGGTGGATGCCCTGAAAGAGTTCAAAGCTAACTTTCGCAAGGTGCGATCCGAAAATGGCTTCGATGCAGACGACGAGAAGTTGGCTCAGGCGAAGGAAGAGTTGAAAAACTACTACATGGGCTCGTTTTCCAACGAATACAGCAGCCGCAACCCCGGGCGACCGAAGGCGGACGTGCAAAAGCTGCTCGCAAATCTTTCCGAAGATTCCGTGATCCTGCAGTACCTGTACTCATCGGCAGCCAACGAAAACCCGCTGGGTCAAAAGGATAAGTTGATTCGCCAGTCATTCAACAAGGATAAATCCAAGTGGAGTGATACACACGCGAAGTACCATCCGGTACTAAACGACTTCCGGTCGCGCTTCGGCTACTACGACATTTTTCTGGTTGACGCGGCCTCGGGTGACATTGTTTATACCGCATTCAAGGAATTGGACTTCACGACGTCGTTGAAGACGGGTTCATTCGCCGACTCGGGGCTCGGCCACTGCTTCAAGCAGGTTATCGATAATGCTGCCCCGGCCTACGTTGGGCTGGTGGACTATGAGCCGTACCTTCCTTCGTACAACGACGCGGCGGGCTTCGTGGGCAGTCCGATTTACGATGGTGGCCGCATGATCGGCGTGCTGTTGATGCAGTTGCCCATCGACCGAATCAATTTGATCATGTCCGAACGTACGGGATTGGGAACGACGGGTGAAACCTATGCGATCGGTCAATCCAAGGTCTACGAAAAAGATGGCGTCAAGAACAAACCATTGTTCCGAAACAACTCTCGCTTCGTGGCTGACATTCACAAGTCGCTTGGGCTTACACAACCGTTGACGACAACCATCATCAATCCTGCGGTCGTCGTCGACACCGTTGCCACGCGGTCGGCTCTGGAAGGCAAGAGTGAGACGAAAATCATACGCGACTATCGAAATGAACCCGTGCTGAGTTCGTGGTCACCTCTGACAATTTACCAGACTGCCGACGGAAAAAACGACATCACATGGGCGCTGGTCTCGGAAATGGACCTGGCAGAAGTTCGCCAGCCTACGAATTGGATGGCACTGTACACATGGATCGCCGTGGCGATTGGTACCGTTCTGGTTGTGTTCGTGGCATTCGGTTTTGCCAGTTTCTTTACGCGACAAACGAACAACATCAAGCAACTGGTCGAACGCATCAATCTGGGAGATTATTCCTCACGAGCGGCCGTACAGAGTGAGGACGAATTGGGGGACATGGCCAAATCGTTGAACGGCATGCTCGACAAGACCCTGCAACTGGTTCAGTCCGAAAAAGAGCGTGATCAGATGCAGAATTCGATCATGAAGCTGCTGGAGGAAGTCAGCGATGTGGCCAATGGGGATCTGACCGTAGAAGCCGAAGTGACCGCGGACATGACCGGAGCCATCGCAGACTCATTCAATTACATGATCCTGCAATTGCGTCGGGTTGTGTCCGGCGTGAAGGATGCCACGCAGCAGGTGAGTTCGTCAGCATCTGAAATCCAGTCGGCCACAGAACATCTGGCCAATGGCAGTGAAGCCCAGGCACGTCACCTGATGGAAACGTCGACCGCTCTCAACGACATGGCAACGTCGATTCAGCAGGTGGCTGTCAACGTGTTCGACTCGTCGTCTGTGGCTGAACAGGCCCGCTCCAACGCGCGCCTCGGATCTGAAGCGGTGCAATTGACAATCGAAGGGATGCTACGCATTCGCGAACAGGTGTCAGAGTCATCGAAGCGATTCAAACGCCTGGGTGAGAGTTCGCAAGCAGTCGGTGAAATCGTGCAGTTGATCTCCGACATCGCGGACCGAACCAGCATCCTGGCCTTGAATGCATCGATCCAGGCTGCCATGGCAGGTGACGCAGGTCGCGGCTTTGCGGTCGTTGCTGAAGAAGTCGAGCGACTGGCCGAACGATCAAATCAGGCGACGAGTGAAATCGCCACGCTGATCAAGACCATTCAGACCGAGACAGCGGAAGCGATCACTGCCATGGAAGAAAGTACCCGTGAAGTCGTCAGCGGATCGAAGCTGGCGCAGAACGCAGGGGTCGCCTTGGGTGAGATCGAATCGGTGTCGACCCGACTGGCTGGTTTGATTACCCAGATCTCGAACGCGACGACGGCTCAGGCCCGCGAAGCGGTCACGTTGTCTGCGGCAATGACCGAGATCTCCGAAGTCACGCAGCATACGGCATCGGGTACAAAGCAAGCAGCCGAGTCTGTCAGTCACTTGTCGACCTTGGCTCAACACCTTCGTCAGTCCGTCGAAACCTTTAAGGTTCCGGCGTAATTCGATCGGTCATTCGCCGCAGCCCGGTTTCCATCGTGGTAACCGGGCTGTCCTGAAACTTGCTTTCGTTCCTGTTGACAGCTAATCGAGGCACTTCATGACTCGCATCGTGACTCCTGACATGTTGAATGGGTTTGCTGACGAAGTTCGCGGATATCTGGCCGAACTTGCCCCGATCGTCACTTCTCTAGACCTCGCCGCAGCCGAGTCGTTCGAAATCGGTTATCGCCGTTCCCATTCGATCCGCGGTACAGCGGGGCTGCTAAATTTGCACGCGCTGTCACGCCTCGCCCGAATCCAGGAGGAAGCGTTTGAAGCATTGATGGAAGGACGCTTGTCGCACTCACCCATCGTTACTGCGTTACTCAATCAAACATTTGCGGGAATCGCCCGCAGCATTGATTTCCATTTGAATCGCCCCATTGACCAGATCGAGCAGGTACGGGCTGCACTCATCTCGCAACGTCGATTGCAGGGGCTGCCAATCGAAGCCGATGAAGCTGTCATTCAGGAGGAACTGGATTCGATTCGGAAACTCTCTGGTCCGGTTGCAGGCGAATCATCTGAATTGCCAGAAGTCCCGGTTGTGGAAACTCGCAAAAAGAAGGTCACGCGTCGCAAAACCAAACCGAAGTCTGATCCTGAGCCAGTTGAAGCTGATGTTTTCAGTCAAGCAATTGCGTCGCGTAATGATGATGACGAACTGTACATGTCATTGCGGGAACAGTTTGCATCTCTGGAAGGGATGGATGCAGAGTATGCAGCCATCTACCAGGAAGACTCACTGGAGATGGTTTCGCAGATTCGCGACGAGCTCGACAAGCTGAAAATCGATCCCGATGATCGAGTGGTCTTGAAGACACTGCGTCGGCTGTTCCACAACCTCAAAGGAGCCGCGGCCACCGTCAGGTTAAAGCCCGCGGCGACGTTGGCCCATCGCGTTGAGGATGTGTTGGACTGGCTGCATGACCATGAAATTGCTGCTAGTACCGCTAACCATACTCTGCTGGCGCAGGTTGTTGATACTTTGGAAGACCTCGCCAGTCTGCGGTTTGATCGTGATGAGATGCTGACTCGCACAATCAGACTGATCGGAGAAATGCAGAATGCCACCCGCCTGACTTCTGGACTGGCACAAACCGAAAGTGAGTCTTCTTCACCAAATTCGGCGCCGTCCAAATACGCTGGAATCGCCGGTCCGTCTGACGGTTCGCAGTTACCTCGAACGACACTCGAGTCGGTCGCCCCCGCGTTCATCGACGTTGATTCGGCGTTTGCTGCGACGCCCCTCGAACTCAATTCGACGGGTGCCACTAATCCAGTGGCGATGGCTTCCAAAACAGGATCGCCTGCAAGCGGTGATGGTGTCCGCGTTCCGCTCGACAGCCTTGATGACATGACACGATTGGTAGGGGAACTGGTCGTCAATCGAACAGGATTCGAGCAGCGTTTGACACAATTCCGTTCAGCCGTCGGCGAATTACGGCTGGCGATGCAACGGATGCAGGCCTTGTCACGCAAGTTTGACGAGCACTATGAAGTCCGTGCTCTGGCCAAGGGATCGCTGTTATGGCCCAATGCTGGTAGCGATCAGCCGCGAAATTCGGCGGTCTTCAACAACAGCCAGGACTTTGACGATCTGGAATTTGATCGCTATACGGAATTTCACCTTTTGTCACGTCAGTTGGCAGAAACGATCAGCGATTTGGGGGCAATGGGGATGGAATTCGGTGGCATGACCAGCGATTTTGATTCGCTGCTGACACGCCAAACGACAATCTCTCGAGACCTGCAGGGGCGACTGATGCAGGCTCGCCTGCTGCCACTGGGGGGCTTGATGTCCCGTCTGAGACGCATCGTACGCGTCACAGGCGAGACGCTGAACAAGCCTGTGGAATTACAACTGGAAGGAGCTGGCGTCCACTTGGATAAGTCGGCCCTGGATGAACTGTACGACCCTCTGACTCACCTGTTGAGGAATGCGGTCGCACACGGAATCGAATCCGCCGATACGCGAGCGACTCGCGGCAAGCCGGCTCAAGGACGAATCATCCTGCGCGCATTCCACCAGGGAACCCAGGTCGTGATTGAAGTCAGCGACGATGGTGGCGGGCTGGATCTGGCCGGTCTTCGTACGGCAGCGATTCGACATGGTCTGCTGACGGCGGAACAGGCCGACAGTCTCTCTTCCGAGGATATTCATCAACTGGCCTTTTTGCACGGACTGTCTACGGCTGGTGAAGTCAATGAAATCTCCGGTCGTGGCGTCGGTCTCGACGTAGTCCAGTCAACTGTTCAACGATTGAAGGGGACGATTACGGTCAAGTCATCACCGGCCGGGACGACATTTTCGATCCGGCTCCCTATGACGCTGGCTCTGACAAAGGCATTGCTGATTCGAGTGGGTGAAGGAACATTTGCGATTCCGATGCAGGATGTGCAGCAGATTGTTCGCGTCGAACGAAGCCAACTGGAGAAAGTCGGAACGGCACCGGTTCTACGGTTAGGGGGGCAAGTCTTTCCGCTGGAAACCTTAGCGGACCGGCTGCATCAGACGAGTTCGGTGGATTCCTCTTCGACATCGGTCCCTGTTCTATTCGTCCGAACGGGTGAAGGAATCTCGGCCGTCGCCATCGATCAGATCATTTCAGCACGGGAAATCGTTGTGAAGACTCTGGGAACTCATTTGCGAAACCTGCGTGGGTTTCTGGGGGCAACATTCCTGGGTGACGGCACTGTGGTTCCCATTTTGAATTGTTTTGAATTGCTGCGATCTGCGACGCGAACTATCAGTCGGCGGGTTGATTCAATGAATCCGGATGGCCAACGGTCAGCGGTTCGTGAGGTTCATCAAGCCCCGACAGTTCTGATTGTTGACGATTCCGTCAGCGTCCGACGAATCACTGCCAAACTGCTGGGATCGGCGGGCATGAAAACTATTCTGGCGCGAGATGGTGTTGACGCCTTGGAGATCCTGCAAGGTCTGCCCGATTTGCCGGATCTGATCCTGCTCGATGTCGAAATGCCGCGAATGGACGGTTACGAGCTACTGGCCACATTGCGCGGACAGGCTCAGTACACCGATTTGCCGGTGGTCATGGTGACGTCCCGAGCAGGGGCCAAGCATCGTGCCAAGGCGGCAGAACTAGGGGCGACTGAGTACCTGGTGAAGCCATACAACGAGGATGAACTTGTCCCTTTAATCCGTCGTCACATCACCGCTTATCGCGA
Organism: uncultured Schlesneria sp.; assembly: GCA_903911795.1. Lineage (GTDB taxonomy): Bacteria > Planctomycetota > Planctomycetia > Planctomycetales > Planctomycetaceae > Schlesneria. Next base: position 2,045 of record CAIWEX010000786.1, on the reverse strand, counting down.
ATCCGAAACGCTGATCACGGCCTGATCGGCCTCGTTCGATGAACAGAATGCTGACTCAGGCTCTTTTCGGTCAATGACACGACAGGTACGACATGCATCACGTGACGCACACCGCTTGCTGGCCGATCGCCCCCTGTGACGCTTTTGGACAGCAATTTCTCGTCAGAATGAACGACGTGACCAGCATTCAGCAGTCGAATGTTGTGACGTCCCTTCCAACACTTGACGATCCCGTAGGCAGGCTCGATGGGCCTGCCGGATCGATTCCTATCGTGTCACTCAGTCAGAGATTCGGTGGGCTGCCGACCGATCCTTCTGTTCGCCAATACTGTTTGATCATCGGACGCGGCCTGTCGCAATGGGGGCTTCTCGTGGATCGTGTCCACAGGCCCCGCGAATTGTCGCAGGAACTCGTCGTCCCATTACCTGCGGAATTGCGTACCTCGTGGTGTCTGGGGAGCGTACAGACTTCGACGGAAATGTTCGATTCGGGAGATTTCACCGCCGGGCCAAAGCTGGTTCTTGATCCAACCTCATTTCAGCCAGGCAAGCCACTACTCGAACTCGTGCCGTCGGAGGAATCGGCGACTGACGGACGCACGTGCATCGAGAAATTGCCAAAGGATGAATCACGTACACGACCTGTCGGGACATCATCACGCCGACAGCTGCTGCTGTTTTCGTTCGAAGGGATCGCTCCAGGCGATCAGATGACGTTTGCCTTCCCTGCCGCCCAGATCCAGGAAGTCGTCCAAAGTGCTCAGATAACGCCAATTCCGTTGGCCCGTCAGCCTTTCGTTGGATTGATGACCTGGCGTCAGCATGTCATTCCGGTCGTTCATCTGGATCAAGGCAATAGAAGTGTCTCAACTAAAACGCGATGTGAGTCCCGTCTGGTTGTCGCCCGACGTCCATTTGCAAAGGACTTGATCGGATTTCTGGCATCATCCAACGTGCGATCGATCAGACTGCCCGAGGGGTTGTCGTTGAAAACCACCGAAGAATCGCCGGTGTCATGCTTTGGTGCATTTGAGATGGATGGACTACAGATCGTTCTGCCCGATCTCGATGCCGTAATGCGCAACCGTACTATCGCGATTGCTTCCTGACACCACGTGTATCGTTCGTCATTTCTGCCAGCTTGTCGACGACCACCAGGCCATTGCCGATTGTTGATCGCAAGCTACTTGCCGCTACTCCCTTGCAGGACCTGTACAATACGCCGTCCCATTTCACGAGCCGACGGATCGTCTTCTCCTGTGATGATCTTGCCATCGACAAGAACATCGTCCACCGAAGTCCCCGGTTGGCCGATCACCCCCGCAGGCGAAAGGATCGCGCCATTCGACTCGGGGTGCCAACGGCACGAGGGCTGAGTGGGGCGGCCATTGTAGATGCCTGCCGGAGCTTCCCGGACAGGGGCGCAGACTCGCTTACCTGCGAGTAGACTTTTTCCGTCGACTCGCGACCATGCCAGAACTGAAACCCCATTGCACAAGGCACAGACATACTTGTTCTGCTGAACAAACTCGTTGATGATCCGATTGACTTCGGTCTTGATCGCACGATCGCCATTGTACGAAGCCTCGTTGTATCGCCCATTGAACGCAAATTGATACGACGAAGCACCCCAGCCGCCGGAAAACAGAATGGCATCAAAGTCTTTTGCTTTGACGTCGCTCAATGCCAGATCCGGCTGAACAATGCCACCGTCGCTACCCTGACCTGATCCTTCATGCGGTCGACACGGGGATTTGCGGCCAGCAGCGACCGTGACTCGAATTCCCGCCCGTTCCAGTTCCTGTCTGGGATCACCATATTCTCGATAAAAGAAATGGTGGTTTGCGATGACGATCAACACTCGCTTTTCCGCTGGAGTGGAATTGATCGGCTTGGCAGGTGTCTCGGGTTGTCTGGACGGTATTGTGGGCGTCGGCGAAGTCGGAATTCTAGCAGGTTCGCGGGTCACCACCGTATCGCCAGTCAGTGATCGCAATTCGACTGTGTGAAACGTCGTATCACTTTCCCAGGCGACGAGTCCCAGT
>CAIWEX010000785.1 GCA_903911795.1 uncultured Schlesneria sp. | reverse complement strand
TTCGTTCTGATCGGAGCCGTCTGTTCGATGCTGCGACTGGATGGAATGGATGGCAGTTTCGCCGCCGAGTTTCATTGGCGCTGGGAACCGACCGATGAAGCGCGACTGCTGTCCGAATTATCAACTCCGCGGCCCGTCAGCATTGTCAAAGATACGGTTAAGCCTCTACAACCGACCGACTGGCCTTGTTTCCGAGGCCTGAATCGCGACGGCCAGGTTCATGGCGTATCGATCACGACAGACTGGGATGTCAATCCACCGAAAGAACTGTGGCGACATCGCGTCGGGCCGGGTTGGTCATCGTTCGCTGTGATCGGTCCACGCGTTTTCACTCAGGAACAGCGTGGCGATCAAGAACTGGTCGTTTGTTATGAAGCAAAAACCGGGGCTGAGGTCTGGTCACACAGTAATGCGACACGATTTACTGAAATCGTGGCTGGTGCCGGTCCCCGTGCGACACCGACCTTTCACGAAGGACGAATTTATTCCTGCGGAGCCAATGGCGCACTGAACTGCCTGGATGCGGAAACCGGCAAGTTGATCTGGACGCGAGACATCGTGGCCGACACGACAGCCAAGGTTCCTCAGTGGGGCTTTTCGTCATCTCCGCTTGTCATGAACAATATTGTCAGCGTCTTCGCAGGTGGTCCTGACGGCAACAGCCTGGCGGCCTATCACATCGATGACGGAAAACTCGCCTGGACCGCAGGGACAGGCCTGCTGAGTTACTGTTCTCCTGAAGCCGTGGTCATTGATGTCGTTGAGCAGATCCTGTTTCCGACAGAAGATGGCCTAACATCCTTTGAACCTGCAACAGGAAAAGTCTTGTGGCTGCACGAATGGCCTGCACCGGGAATCGCACGCGTCGCTCAACCTGCGCTCGTCGGGAAGAACGAGATCCTGATCGGAACTGGAATGAACCTCGGTCTTCGCAGAATCACTGTGACAAAATTAGGCGACACGTGGTCAACGCGAGAAAACTGGACGTCGAGAGAGATCAAACCTTATTTCAACGATTTCGTCATCTCTGAGAATCACATCTACGGTTTCGATGGCCCGGTTTTCATGAGCCTCAACGCCAGCGACGGCAAGAAGACCTGGAAGACTCGCGGGTCAGGAAAAGGCTATGGGACCGGGCAGGTGTTGCTGCTGGCTGACCAGCATTTATTACTTGTCCTGACCGAAACGGGCGAGATCGCCTTGGTCGAAGCCAATCCGACCGAATTTCGCGAAATCGCAAAAGTCCCGGCAATCAGCGGTAAGACCTGGAATCACCCGGTGATCTCTGGCAGTACACTGTTCGTTCGTAACGCCGAAGAAGCCGCCGCGTTTGAACTGACGTTAAGGCCTACCGAAAAGCAGACCGACTGAAACCCGATGTGACAGGGTCGAAACATGACGGGGGTGGAACGACCGGTCGACGAAATCGCCAATTTGATCACGCATGGAATAGGCTTTCTCATCAGCCTCGCCGCAGCGGGTTACCTGATGCAGAGCGTCGCTGGCCGCTCCCCGAGTCTGATCGCCGCGTGTGCAATCTATGTTGCCTCACTGATGTTGGTGTACGGAAGCTCAACGCTTTCCCACTTGTTCTACGACCTGCAATGGCGAAAGCGATTTCGATCACTGGATCAGGCCAGCATCTTTTTGTTGATCGCCGGAACCTGCACGCCGCTGGGGGTGATGTACCTGAATCATGGTAGTTGGCAATGGCTTCTCGTCAGCATGTGGTTCCTGGCGACCATTGGTATAGGACGAGTCGTGCATGTTCGGGACTTGTCTCGAACAGACAAATCCCTTTATGGTTTGATGGGATTCCTGCCGGTGGTCGGACTGGGCGAGATGTCTCGACAGGCACCTGAAAACGTCATTTTCTGGGTCATCGCTGGCGGAGCCTGTTATACACTCGGAACACTGTTTCTCTGCTGGAGTACTCGTGTTCGGTACTCCCATGCCGTATGGCATTTGCTGGTCATGTCAGGAAGTGCCTGTCACTACTGGGCGATCTTGCTGATGATTTCCGCTCATTAAGACAGGACAAAAAATACAAATTTCGATGG
>CAIWEX010000784.1 GCA_903911795.1 uncultured Schlesneria sp. | reverse complement strand
CCGATCTCGCAGACGGTGGGAAACTCCCAATGCTCGTATCCGTGTTTGTGAAGACGCAGTTCTTCGATCACCTGCGACCAGATCGGGACGTCGCGCCCCACCGCAGGTTCACGCCGGTTAGAAGGGGTTCGGCGTGAGGTCTCATCGTCAGGTCGAATCTGCCACATGTTCGCAATGCCGCGGCGTTGCCGAATCGAATCCAAAAATTCTTGGAACGTGCCGGTAATTATTATTCCCGTAATCGCGTAGCTTGCGAGCATCATAGGAGCGATCAGATCGGTCGCGTCAGGCAGTAACGAGTGAATCAGGGCCCAACCCGCAGTCGCAAAGATCGCCCCACCGAGGAGATCGATAGCGGCACCTGCTATCCCATGCGCCGCCAATGGATAGGCAGTGATATCCGGCGGTTCCTCAATCTTTGACATAAAGCACCGCCGGTTCTTTGATTGTGTCCCAAGGCCCGCTATCCGTCACAAACGTCATCAGGGGCCGCACGACGACATCTACAAATCCCCCCCCGGAAGTGCCGCCGGCTTCCCTGTAATGCTTATTGGGCCTCCATTCCTTATCCACCAGCGAATCCCCTGATCGAACCCGAACGACACGGAGTCGCTTCGAGTTTTCGGGTTGTTCCATCATTACGAAAATTTTCTCGAACCAGTTGCGAATTTTGTCGATTCCGGAATCGCGGTTCAGCCGCTCAGCCTTGCTGCGTTCCACGTCCGGCCACAGTTTCACGAATAATTCATGACACAATGTCTCGTACGTTTTTTCGACGATCTGCTGCGGTAAGTTCCGCAATGATTCGGCAAGATCGCCATCGAGTTCGGCAGCGATATGAGGCAGAAGGTCCGACAGTTCGTGATATCCTCGAGGCTCAGGTCCCGCCGAGACGATCACCTGCGGTCGCGCCAGGAACCGTTCGCCAAATCGGAATCCGAAGGAATCGATTCGAACTAGGCGCTTCGCAGCGATTTCCTCACTAAATACATAGGTCGCGTCGGCATCCTCCTGATTGCCCCACGGCACGTCCCTGGCGACAATTTGAGGGAGGATCAGCCAAACGGGAGTCGTTTGGCCGAGAGCCAAACGGAGTGCCTTCAGCAATTTGTCGGCCAAACTGCGATCAAGAAGATTTGCGTCAATATTATTTTGCCAAGCCCGCATGAACATATTCAGCGTTTCCTGGATCGATGTCGCCTCAGCTCCAGTGTCGATGCCTGCATAAAGACGCTGGAGAAATTTCGACAATTCCGATGGGATCAGGCTCGCTTCGCGATTCAGAACATCTCTCAGTCCTTGAAATCGGGAATCGAATCGGCGTCGCACCGTGACTCGACATGCCTCAGGAGTCCATCCAAAGCGTTCAACAGATTCAATGACGCAATCTGTCTCAAGGCTCGAACTAATCAGTTCGGCAGAAAGTTGACTGATCGTCCCTGAACTCAGCTCGTCGCTCCAAACCGGGACGCAATCAGAGTTCAGGGATGGATAGATCTGAATTAGTTTTCTATTTGCGAAGTTCGCCAGCAAGTGCACTTGTTCGGGGCGGCTAAGCGATGTCTTCACAAAATCGTTAAACCAATCGGCGCCTTCACGCGATCGGGCTCTTGTTTCAAACCAATCCTGAAGTTTGGCGACACCCTCCCCCTCCCAACATCGCCTTCGTACGGCAAGGATTTCATGGTCCAATTCTCGATTACCGAACTGGCGCGCCTTGGACCAATACTTTAGCTGACGGGCTTGAAATTCATAATCGGGAAGACGGACCTTGACCGTTTTGTTTACGGAACGATTGCCAAATTCCAACGCATATTCTTCGCCGCTCTCCTCCACAACGTCGTCGTCCCTCAATGAATCCCACTTGATTGTTCCATCCGATTCGACGGGAGGAATCAGTTCCATCCCAGGTTTCGAAAAGCTTCCTGTCACTCCGAGTAACTTTTTCCATCCAGCCGCTACCTCAGGCGATTTCGACTGCATAGATTGGCGTTGAAGTTCATTCGCCGCGCAGATAATGAAATCATATTTGCGAGAGGGGCACCCATTCAGATAACTTCCAAACAGGTTTCGCCATACATCCTCCGCCCGCGTCCGATCCTCGCTTTCCATAACACCCTTAATGAGATTGAACAGTAACGGAAGAATCTGATCGCCAGAATTACGGGACTGCGATATCGCGAATGTGGTGCCATTCACTGCCGTATTCCGCATAACTGTCGAGGCAACACATCCAAGAAATGGGACAGGCCAAAACCCCACGGCTTCGAAAGTATTTTCTCCGATTAGCCAGCGCAACGGGTCAGCTTTCTCTGGAACTTGTGATTTGGGCTGGTCATCGATCCACTTCGCAAGATCATCAAGAAACTGAGCGATTTGCCCATCGATCTGTTGCTCGGTGTAACCACGATTAAACAGCAAATTGACGGATTTCGCTACCACATTCCCGACCCCACCGCCTTCGCTACGGATTTTGAGCAGTTTGGAATAATGTTGGCAATCGTTCTTAATTTGCATCCGCCGATTTCCCGACGATCGACTGTTTCCGGGGGATGTTTTTTTCCGGTGCCGCGATGACTGATCCACCAATTGGTACATCTTCGACAGATTGCGCCACGCCGCCAACAAGTCTTCAGGTTGGAGGCTGCGATATTCCTCCAGCCGCTCTCGCATCAATAACTCAACGTCAGCCACCTCGGATGCGGCTGGACAACGATCTCGAAGCGGCTTCCATCTGGTTAGCTCAACTCTCAGTTCGGCATACGGGGAGTCCGCTTCGGCGTCCCCGAGTTTGGACAACT
>CAIWEX010000783.1 GCA_903911795.1 uncultured Schlesneria sp. | reverse complement strand
TGTAGGTGAACAACGAGAAAATCAAGTTGATTTGTTGTGCCTGATTTGACAGTTGCGAGAAATGAGTCCAAAACGTGCAGAAAGAGGAGACCTTCGGTCGTCGGTTTCGGCGGGGTCGGGAGACCCGCGCCGAACGTGCTGTGTCTTCGCCAGGGACACAAAAAATGGTTGCTGCTTGACATCTGAACCGGCTGAACGAAGATTGCCGTGTATCTTCTCAACGACAACACTTCCTGTTCGAAAGACAATGGATGTCAGCCACTGCCTCAACTGATGGAAATTCTGGCCGTCACTCCGATGGATCGCATGGGCATTGGAAGCTTGGCCTGGCGATTTTTGTCATTGCCTGGGTGGCTCAGGCCTGCTTGTGGGCTCTCTGGTGGGACAATCCGACTCATTTCAAGATGTCGTTTTTGTTCGTCTGGCCAGCAGCATTGTTTATGCTGCTGATCTGGTGGACGTTTTTTTCAGGGTGGTCGAGCGAAGTCCGTTATCGATCTGTCGGATTGGGCCTGGGCTGTGTTGTCGCCTTCTTTTGCGTCTTTCGACTGGAGCGATTCGACGGTGACATGACTCCGACGCGGATCACCTGGCGGTGGGCACCGAGACTCGATCAGAAATCGCGTCAGTACCTCGAACAACTCAAAACGATCACGCCATCCGCACCTGAGGCTGACGCTGAACCGCTGGTTGCCTCCGAAGAGGACTGGCCCGGGTTTCGCGGACCTCGACGAGATGGCGTGATTTCAGGCGTGACATTGCGAACGGACTGGGCCACTCGTAAACCCAAGGAAGTCTGGCGACACCCTGTCGGACGAGCCTGGTCATCGTTCGCGATCATTGGAGACTATGCCTTCACTCAGGAACAGCGCGATACCGATGAGGCCGTTGTCGCTTACCGTGCTTCAAACGGACAGCAGATCTGGCAGCATCTTGAACCTGCCCAGTTTTCTGCAGCCGAACCGCAGGGAGGAACAGGCCCCCGTGCAACTCCGCAGTTCAGTGATGGAAAACTTTATACACTCGGTGCGACGGGAATCCTGAATTGTCTCGATGCGAGCACAGGCAAGTTGATCTGGACCACGAATATCCTGGTGGATGCCGGAACGCCGGAAAAGCCTGTGGCGAACCTCCCCTGGGGAATGTCGGGATCGCCGCTTGTGGTCGATGAACTGGTTATTGTTAATCCGGGAGGAACCGAAGGGAAGTCTGTGGTGGCGTATGATCGAACCACGGGAAAGAAAGTCTGGTCTGGCGGAAGTCAGGTGGCCAGTTACTCGAGTCCCACAGTGACAACCCTCAGCGGCGAGCGAGTCGTGCTGATGCCAGTGGGAACGGGATTGGCCGCACATGCACTGGCCGACGGAAAAGAACTGTGGTTCTTCAAATGGCAGAACTCACCCCTGGTTAACAGCGCGCTTCCGCTGGTCCTTAAAGACGAATCGATCCTGTTTGGAACGGGATATGGAGTCGGGACAGTTCGCCTGGAAACAGCACGATCAGGCAACGACTGGACCGTCTCAACAAAATGGCAAACGAACCGGTTTCGCCCCAAGTTCAATGACTTCGTCGTTCACGAAGATCACATCTATGGACTGGATGACGGCCGACTGACCTGTGTTGCACTGGATACTGGAAAAACAGTCTGGCAGTCAGGCCGTTATGGCTACGGACAGTTCCTGCTGGTAGGCGACACGCTGCTCATCGTCAGCGAAGAAGGCGTCTTGTTTCAGATTCCAGCGAAGCCGACCAAACCTGAGGATCCGATCAGCTATCCACTTCTTGATGGTGGAATTACCTGGAATCACCCTGCCCTGGTCAAGGGAAAACTGTTCGTGAGAAACGCCCACGAAGCAGCTTGTTTTGATCTGGAATAATGGGCTGACCTCCGATTGCCATGCAACGGCGCTGAGGTACGAAAAGCAGGAAAGCAATTCTTACTGACTGCCGCCGTTGGCCCAGTCGACTTTAACCGTGTTTGTCGATTTGATGAACTCAATCCGTCGGCCCGAGGTTTCCTGGCGGGTTCCTCGTTCAGCATCCCGGGCGATCGTGGCACTCTGGTTGCCGTGGGCGCGGAGCATGTAGCTCCCCTTTGATCCGTCGTAACAGATCTCATCAGCGTTGGCATAAAAGCCACGGCCTTCAATCTCGGCGTTGCCTCGGCCAACCATTTCCTGATAGTCAACGGGATGGTCATCGTCGGCGGAATGATTAGCAAATTGAAGTTCTTCGCAACGCATGCTGCCCGCATCTGCTGGCAGTTTGTCACGATTAATCTTATCGTTGGGACGGCTGACTGGCCCATGGACAATCCAGACGCCGTCATGAAATGTTGACCGCTGAGAATCGATTTTACCGGTCATCTTTCCCTTGAAGTCGACTCGGGTGTAATTCCATTCCGCTGTAACGGGGCTGATCGGACGATTCGCCCGGCTCATGGCACGTGTGGCTGTGCCATCCAGATCACCATTTGCCAAGGATCGCTTGTCGCGCATGACGATTTCAATATGGCCTGGCCCCTGAGCGACGGTTTCGCTCTTCAGATTTTTAACCGTAAATTCCGCCACAGAGCCTCGCTGGACACCAACCAGTTTGTTGCCGTCATATTCAGAGTTCTCAAACGTGACGTCTTCGCGGCAATGAACCGATGCCAACTCGGGTTGTGTTCTGGCTTCCAGATCCGTGAACGACAGTCGCGAGTCGAGTTTCACGTCCATCTGTTCGCAGCGCATCCGGCTGAGTCCCAGTTCAGCGGTCACCTTGCCAATGAATTTCGCTGTGAGTCCGTCAAATTCCATCGACTCACCCCACCAGACGTCCAGGTCAGGCAGCTTTGTACCAGGGGATTTCGCAGTCCCCGGCGACTTCGAATTGTCTCCGCGAGATGAAATCCCCTCGCGCAATGTCCCGATCGAGGTTCCTTCGGGGAGTGGCAACTGCAGCAGACCGTTTCCGTTGACCCAGACTCGATTGGCCTGGCGATCCAGATGGACTTCACGTCCTTCCACATGCATTCGCGGGTCTCGCAGGTGTGCTGGCTGTCCAAACAAGTGAACGATTTCACGCCCCAGCCCGTGATTCTGCAAATGCAGGCGATCTCCTTCGGCAGTGAACGGTGAATTACCCGCCTGCTTCTGCATGATCTTGACCCGGCCACGCGATTCAACTTCGAGAAGCTCGGGCTCCGCTTCACCTTCAATCGTCTGCATATGCACACCGATCCAGTCGGCTCGCACATCCAGTGGTTCACGCGTTGAAACAGTCTGCAGCTTTGCACGCCCAGCAGTGTCGTTACTTCCCGAGATATCGATCGGTTGTCCCAGTGAACCCGGTTCGGTCGTCGAGGTCGAGAAACCAGCCCCCTGTACTTTGGGGCGACTGGTATTTGCATTGGATGCAATGTGGGGACGACGTGACGATGGCTCGGCACTCGCATCCCGTGGTGGCTTTCTGACTGTCGTCGGTGCAGATTCTTCGAGCGAAACCTGCTGCAACAGATTGCGTTGCTTTCGTCCTGACAGCAGTCGTGGCTCCTTGGCTTCGTCGAAATGGACATCCAGTTCTGCCGTTCGTGCCAGCAATTGAGGGCTGACCAGGACCACATCGCGAGCGGCAATCAAGCGGGCGGGTTGTGGAACTGATGATACCCCTGGTGCATTCTGATTGGTTGCCGAATTGACGTTGAGCGACAGGGGAGCAACCCAGAGACGGATCAATTCGGCACCCAGGCCAGTTCGTTGCTGAGGCTGGCGAAACGAGGCTTGATGTTCGAGTTCAATCAGGTCGTGACCGTCTGCTGTATTTGTCACCAGCCGTAATTGACGCCCCCATTGGGCAACAAACGCCAGGTCATTGGTAATCGGCCGGGTCATTTCCAGACGTCCAATCCCCTGGCAGATGACTTCGTCGATCGCGTTATCCTCACGCAGGCGGACATCGACAGACGGGACCTTCAGGATCGAACCTTTGAACGCGACATGAACTTCACGCGGGTCAGTGAGCTTCAACTGGTGCTTCACCATGTCGTATTCCATCCGCTGCATCCAGGCACGCAGGTTCTGTTGATCCGACTTGATTTTTACCAGCTTCCCGGTCGCCTCAAGTTGATGGAATTCCAGGTCAGTCTCGATCTGTTGAAACTGCCGTGGATCGGCAATTCCCGGTGTTTTCGCAGCCACGGTCTCAACGTCCGCTGCTTTTGCAGGTACCGGCCTGAAACGTAACAGCAGATCATCACATTCGAGTGAGTCCCAGCCGGCGGCTTCGGTCTTGCTGTAGGCACGAACAGACTGAGAGAACTGCGCGACGTGATTGCTCACATCGTACTCCAGATCGCGCGCGTGGATTCTGACGGGTTTCTGCTGACCCTGCTGCGGCATCCGGACCACCAGCCAGACCGGCTCGAATTCTCGCGTGGCAGGATTGATACCACTCCCCAGCCGGATCGTGCGAATGCCGAAGACATGGGGGCGATCACGACCTGGCAGTCCCTCAGCAGGAATCAGCTTCACGTTCAATGATCGACCGTGGCCATGGTGCGAGGCATACCAGAACTCCACGGGATTAGTGCTCACCAGTGACGGTGCGGACTCATCAAATACAAATTGCTTGCCGACGATCGCCAGTCCATCGGGGCCCTTGATCTGGACTTCACCATCAAGTACTGCTCCCACCACGCGACCCGGATTCGGCCTCACTTCATCAAAAGCCGACGCAAACCGCAGCAGCGCAGAATCACTGACCATCGAAACGGCCTGTTCGCGACCGTCGCGATCTTTCTGAACCCAGACCATGGCGAACGGAGTAAACTTAATCCGTGTGTCGCCGGCCTGATGTGACCACGTTTGCGTGAAAATGTAGGCTTCGCCCGATCGAAACATATAGGCCGAATCGGCGGCCCAGCGCTGTTCCGACAGGTACGTCGTCGCCACACGAACGTTTTCCTGTAAGGGGACGCTTCCCTGCGAATGAGGCTCTGAAGAAGTCGCCGGCAATTCAGGGATCACCACCAGCGGACGAGTCAGCACAGCGTAAAACGCATACACCCCCATCAGGCAGGCGGCTGTGGCGATCGTCATGAGCAGGCGGTTAAACATTCCGGTCTCAGAAACTCACTTGAAAGAACTGGCAGACTGACTCCAATGATCTGCGGGACTCAGCCAATCCCGATCAGATCGGTAATGTCGATGATCCCGACGGGACAGCCTTGCGAATCAACAACGGGAAGTTCACTAACGTGGCGAGATCCCAGCAGTTGAAGAACCTCTTCCAGAATTGCGTCAGGTCCCACCGTCAGCGGGCGGTTGGTCATCACTTCGGAAATCGGTCTGTCGAACTGCTCATCACGTCGACGCTCCAGCAATCGAGCCAGGTCGCTGTCCGTGAACAGCCCTGAAAGCCGTCCTTCGGCATCCACCAGCATTACGGCTCCCGTACGACGACCGGGACGCGATAACGTGACAAACACTTCCCGTATCGTTGCATTCTCGCTGGCAATTCGGACCTGTTCACCCGATCGCATGATATCTTTGACGGACGCCAGCCGACGCCCCAGGCTGCCGCCCGGATGAAAGGCAGCAAACTGTTGCGGCGTAAAGTTACGGACCTGACTGATGACCAGCGCCAATGCATCGCCAATCGCCAGCATGGCCGTTGTGCTGGTCGAGGGAGCCAGGCCGTGCACGCCCGCTTCGACCAGTCGTCCCAGTGTAATCGTAATGTCGGCAGCAGCCCCTAACGTCGTCGCATCACTCGCCGTGATCGCGACAACGGGTAAACCGCGTTCGCCAATCAGAGGCAGCAGTCGACAGATTTCTTCGGTTTCGCCGCTGTTCGAAAGCATCAACCAGACATCGCCCGGTCCGACGCAACCCAGATCGCCGTGAAGTGCTTCGGTCGGGTGAACAAAATGAGCTCGAGTTCCAGTTGATGACAGCGTGGCAGCAATCTTTCGGCCGATCAGTCCAGCCTTGCCGACACCGGTCACCATGACACTGCCGCAGCAGGCTCCCAGCAGATCGACCGCATCACAAAAGCGTGTGTCGAGTCGTCGAGCGAGGGCCAATAGCTCCTGGCCTTCATGGACAATGATCTCGCGCGCTTCTCGCAGTTGAGCGAGGCGTGAGGCGGGAAGTATAGATTGTTCTGGCACCGCACTCATGCGCGCTTCCTTGCAACGCGAAATGCGCCTTCCTGGCGCGGGCCGGGAGTGTATCGGGACCGGCAAGATCGGTCAACGCGACATCCCACAGCCTCAACACACGACACCGCAAGATGTTACGGCAAAGCAAGGCTTTCCGCAGTGGGCCGGATCTCCTGAATGTCACCCGCGGTCAGCGGTCGTCACGTTTCGCCGATGCTGCGGCTCCAGCTGATAGAGCACAAACTGAGATGACCGCAGAAGTCCAGACATCGCTCAACGAAATCCCCCTGCTTCAGGTCATCCCGAAACAGGGGGAAAAAATCTGCCAAGTCGCGCGCCTCGACAGCGTTTATTAGAATCGCAAGATCAGGTCGGCGGTCAGGCGGTTCTGGAGCAGATCCCGACGGCTGCTGTACGGGATCTCGTAGGCCAGACCGATTTCCACATGCTTGCTGGGCTTGTACTTCACACCGTAGGCACCCGTGACAGCGCTTTGACCGGCCATCGCCACGGAGCCGAGATTGAACAGGTCACCGCCACCGATCGGAGCCTGCAGGCCGTTCCCCGAAGACATGTAGTAGTACCAGTTGCATTCGGTGAACAGGTAGAAGCCACTGCTTCCCAGCTTCTTGTCGACGTGATTCGACCAGTACCACATTTGATTCTGGTTGGTCGTGTTGGTGGGCAGGCGGAACCCGGAACCCGAAACGAAGTGCCAGCTTGGCAGGAACTCGGTTCCCCCCGTCGCAAACAGGTGGAATTCACCAGTGCTGTTTCCCTGCAGAGCGGTATGGCTGCCGGCGGGGATTTCGAAGACCGTTCCTACGCTGAGCAGTGTCTGCGTTTCAACGTCTTTGAAGACGTTCAATTTCAAACCGGCCGAAACGTCCGCAAAGCCATCGTTCAGAAGCGGTGATTCCGAAACGATAAAGCCATCTTTGGTGGCAATGATCGACAAATTCTCGGTCAATGCGGCTCGCAATTGTGTCGCGTAAACCTGCACCGATCCGCCTCCCAGGTTATTGGGAATGGAATGATTGATGAAGATCGCGCGGGCTTCGGTCAATGTTCGCGGGTCTTCGAAATAGACCGGGTTCGTCATCGGGCTGATGAAGTCGGTGAACTGATGATCAGATTCACGAAACAGCCCGAGGATACGACCGTCAGAAACGACTGCATCCTTGGTACTCCACTCGGTGGGATCAAGCAGGTCGCCAGCTTGTGTGACCGATGAAAGAGCTGCAGCCAATGCGCAGCCAAACAGGATTGAACTCTTGATGGAGAATCTCATGGATAGACTCCGTTCCTCGTCGAACGTCTTGTTACGTGCGGCGGGGCTTCGAAGTCGACACCCCGTCATGAGGTGACTCGTACCCACTGTCAAGGCAATCACTGCTGGCAACAAATTCGTCATTCCGGCCAATGCGCTTTTGAGAACCGATGGCTGTCGGAATTGTCAGCGGAATTTCACATCGGAACGATCGTGTTGCGCGTGATTTGCTCAAGGTCCGAAGTACGAACGGCGCGGCCCGTTGCCACTGCATATCGACCGTTACATCCATCGGCAGTTTCTGCTGGTTTCCAAGTGGATTTTCACGAGAATTGCAGTCGCAGTGCCAGATCCTTGACCGCAGTCATTGGGATTTCGTCCTGTTCGATGGCTCGGCTGGAACTGATGAAAACGGGTGCCTCACGAGCTTCACGTTCCGGGGTTGGCAATCTGCCGTGACTCCCTTTGACGATCTTCGCATCCAGTCCGATGACATCCATGTAGTAGCGAAAGCCAAGAAATTTCTGAGCCAGGCGTGCGGCGATTCGCAGTTGTGGAAACGACAGCTTGGGATCGAGAAACAACTCCATCGGGTCATATCCCGGTTTGCGATGGATATCGATCGTTCTCGCATAGTCCGGTGCCAATCGGTCATCTTCCCAGAAGTAATAAGTGAACCAGGAATCTTCGGCGGCCACTGCGACCAGATCGCCGGATCTCTCATGGTTCAATCCGAATTGCTGTTGCTCACCACGATCCAGAACCAGATCGATGCCATCCGACTGACCGAGCAGCAGTTTCACCGCACGAACATCCTCTGGATTTCGGACGTACACATGTGCGACCTGATGATCCGCAACGGCAAACGCGCGGGAGGCTCCGCAATCGAGAGTTTCCCATCCCAGCGGCTCGCGGCGGGCGGTCACATAACCATGCCGACGCAAGATCCGATTGATCGCGATCGGTCGCGAAACGGCCGTGATCGCGTATTCCGAAAGGGCAATGATCTCGGCACCGATTTCGCGGGCCGCGTCAATGCATTTGCCTGCTTCGGCATCGACCAACCGGATGTCCTCAGCAATCCGCGGGTCGTCGGGCCCCAGACGCTGCATGTTGTAATCGAGGTGCGGCAGGTAGACGAGCGTCAGGCTTGGCTTGTACTTCTTCATCACTTGAACCGAAGCATCCGCAATCCAGCGCGAACTTCGAATGTCAGCCCCCGGTCCCCAGAAGCGGTGCAGCGGAAATACCCCTAACTTTCTCTGCAGCTCATCACGTAGCCCTGCCGGCTGGCTGTACGAATCGAAGACTTTACGTCCATCGGCCGGATAGCTGGGACGCGGTGTCATCGACCATTCGACGTTGGCGTACATGTTGTACCACCAGAACATTTTGGAAACGGTGTAGGAAGGGTCGTGCCACCGGGCCGTGTCGTAAAGCCGTTCCCCATGCACGAGGTGATTCGATTGCCTCCAGAGCCAGACTTCCGCCAGATCCCGGAAATACCAGCCGTTGGCAACAATTCCGTGCCCTGAGGGGAGTTCACCTGTCAGGATCGTCGATTGAGCCGAGCAGGTGACCGCAGGCAGTACCGTCCCCATCGGACGCGCAAAACCGTCCGCAGCCAGCCGACTGAGATGCGGCGTGTTCGGCCCCAGCATCTCGTGCGTCAATCCGACAACATCCAACAACAGCAACGGGCGAGTCATAGGCGAATCAATCCAGACCACGGTACAAAACAGATGAAAGACATCTGTACCGAGATTTTGACTCCGAGACTACTGCGATCCATGGTTTGGACCTCCCGAATTTCACGAATCGCTGTACGGGCCAAATGGCCAGGAAGTTCGCGAAAAATATTTCCCTCGGACTTCGGATCATGGTAAACTTCAGACATGAGTACAATGTCGCCATCTGCAGTTGTTGACGAACTTTTTGACCCCGTCAGCCGTTGTCTGACGCCGGATGTTGCAAGACGTATTGCGGAACTACGCGCCACTCCGAACGTTCAGCACCGTATGGACGAGCTTGCAGAAAAGTCCTCAGCCGGCACGCTCACACCAGACGAGCGGACTGAGCTTGAAGCACGAGTGAGGACAATCAACTTTATCTCCGTGCTGCAGGCCAAAGCTCGAGCAGTCATCGCTGCCGAGACCTTGAGTTGATCGAACGTCGGTTGATGCAACTTTACGTCGCCTTGTTCGCGAGCGAGCAGAAAATCGCGGTGAGTACTGTGGCTGCCAGCAAGACGAGTTACCGTTCGTCACTTTTCATGTCGAGCACATTATCGCAAGACAGCACGGTGGCGCGGACGATGAATCGAATTTGTGTCTCGCTTGCCACTGGTGCAACTTTCACAAAGGGCCGAATCTTTCCACAATTGTCGACCGTGAACTGGTACCGTTGTTTCATCCCAGATTGCAGAGATGGGATGATCACTTTGTGAACCTCGAAGACAGGATCATCGGCACGACTGCGATTGGACGCGGTACGGTCGAGTTATTCAATATGAACGACGAAGACCGCCGCGAACTTCGCCGACTTCGCAACCGTCTGTGATGACATTCCTGCTACGAAATAGTCGATTCAAACGCTCCTCTTTTCACGGCCATTCATTCTCGCTACGATTGCCCCATCAATTTTCGTTGATTTGAAGGGCCAGTCATGCTCAATCTGCTGGGGCAGTCGTTTGGGACTCGCACGCCGATCGGTCGGCGAGGTTTCTTGTCCATCGGGTCGCTGGCTGCAGGTGGATTAACGCTTGCCGACCTGTTGCGGCATCGGAAACTTCAGGCCAGCGACAGCCGACGATCAACGAGTGTGATCTTTTTCTTTCAAGCCGGGGGTGCTTCGCACATCGACACGGTCGACATGAAACCGACGATGTCTGCCGAAGTCCGAGGCCCCTTTGCACCGATCGACACGTCACTGCCCGGGTTTTCCGTCTGCGATCTGATGCCAGGTCACGCTGCGATCGCACAAGACCTCGCTGTCATTCGATCGATTCGACATCACCTGTCCGTCCACGACGATGCTACTCACTGGTTGCAGACCGGGTATCCACTTCTGAATGCCCGCCAGCAGGGACAGCAGCATCCGTCGCAGGGATCGATCGTTTCTGCACTGAAAGGAAGCAACGCCGCAGGAATGCCGGGATACGTCTGTATTCCTGAAGATTATCGAAGTCACATGGGATTCTATGAACACGCCGCGTTCCTGAACTCGCGGCACAATGCTCTGGATGCCGGGGGTGACCCCAGCCTTGGCAATTACCGTCCACCCGGTTTCTCTCTACCCGCAGACGTCACAATGCCACGACTGGAGGATCGTCGGACCCTGCATCAGCATCTTGACCGCCTGGCTCGCAGAGTCGATGCAAGCCTCGAGTATGCTGCATTGGACGATGTTCAACGTCAGGCGATTGAACTGACAACAGGTTCATCTGCCCGCAAAGCGTTTGATCTTTCCGAAGAGCCTGCGGAACTGCGAGCCGCCTACGGAAAGCATGCCTATGGACAATCTGCCCTGTTGGCACGCCGACTCGTTGAAGCAGGTGTGTCATTCGTCACGATCAATCTGTATGAAAAAGACATCGACTGGTGGGACGACCATACGACGATCGAAAAGAACCTGCGCAAGCGACTGCCACCATTTGATCAGGCGGTTTCGACACTGGTACGTGACCTGCGACAGAGGGGACAACTGGACAATGTCCTCGTCGCCGCGTTCGGCGAATTCGGACGGAGCCCTCGGATCGACAGTGGTGCAGGGCGAGGCCACTGGCCCGGTGCCATGAGTGCCGTACTGGTAGGGGGTGGAATCCGTGGGGGGCAGGTAATCGGTGCGACCGACTCACTCGGCGCTGCACCGATCAGTCGTCCACTCGGCCCCGGTGATCTGCTGGCGAGTATCTATCGCGAGTTGGGGATCGATCACGCGAGTACTATCCGCGACCGCCAAAATCGCCCCGTCCCGATTCTGGAATCAGGACAACCGATTGCGGAGCTGTTTGCCTGAGTTTCCAATTCAGGACCTGATACAGTCAACTTCGTGACAGCTGAACGATGGGTGCCACGGTTTTGGAGTCTTCGACAAGGCCGTGTCTTCTCGGGTCATTGGAGACTCCACAATGTCAGAATCAGTTCGTAAGCGGGTCAAGCATTACGACGGCGAGGGGCACGCTCGCGAGTTGACCTTTTCCTGTTTTCAACGGCGTCCGTATTTCTCAAAGCCGTATGTCTGCGAATGGTTCTTCAAGGCGTTGGCCAAGGCCCGGGATCAGCTTCCCATTCACGTCTGGGCTTACGTCGTGATGCCCGAGCATATCCACCTGCTCGTCTGGCCGACTGAGCAAGATTTCCAGCTTGCCAAGCTGCTGGAATCGGTCAAGACATCAGTCGCGAAACGAGCCGGAAACCATCTTCGGCAGAACAACCCAGCGGCTCTTGAAGCGTCCGGTGGAGAATTTCAATTCTGGCAGTCCGGCCCAGGTTACGACCGGAACCTCGATAATGATGGCACGATCTGGGCTGCCATCGACTATATTCATATGAATCCGATCCGCCGAGGACTGTGTGTGCGTGCGATTGACTGGCCGTGGTCGAGTGCCGGCGTGTTCGCTGGAAAGCCAGGGCCGTTCCCCATCGACCGAGCCTCCCTGCCGCCAGATCCCCGAAGCTGAAATTTAAAGCAGCACGGCCTTGTCGAAGACTCCAAAACCGTGGCACCCATTATTCGACGCCGGCTTGACCGGGTGGGAGCAGCGACTTCCCGGCTACAAATCGATTTCCACTCGCGTACCCAGTCACAAATCAACGCCGCATTTCCTGATGGCAGCTCAAGTATGTACGAGGACGTTTCAATCAAGAAGCGTTGGTTCGCGGAGCGAACCACGACAATCTCACACTTCAGAATTCAGATCGTCCGGCCAGCCGTGGGTCATTCAAATCCAGTCGATACATCATCTGGTTGTATTCATAGCGAGGGGTGGGGTCGGTATTCCCTGAAAACGACTGGGTGTACGTTCCTTCAAAAAACAGATAGCGACCGTCGCTTGAGGTGAACTGCGGGTGCTGCTTCGGGTTGTAGTAGCTGTATTTATCGTGCGTCACGATCTTACGGGCCTTGATCCACGGCCCCTCGGGGCGATCGGCTTCCGCGTACCAGACTTCTCCCAGCATGGATGCCCCGCGAACCTGCGTCGTGATCAGGATCCATTTCTTCCGCAAGGTGCTCCATGCGACGGAACCTCGATGAGCTTCAATCACTTTGCCGTGATCAGCATCCGTCAATTGCAGCCAGACTTCGTCATTCCGTAACTCGCCTTGCTTTCTCAGGGATTCCTGTAGCGAAAAAGTGATCGCGGCAGTATCACGTTTCCAAGCCCAGACGACCTTGCCAGCGGCATCGCGTTCGACCTTTGCACCCAGTTCGCGTCCCCCCGGAACAAGACACGTAAAGGCTTCGTAACGACTCAAGTCGAGCAGAGCAACAACACTGGCGGGGACTCGCATGACGGGATAGGGGTCGCCAAAGTAGACGTATTTCTGACCATCAACAACGTGATGAAAGGGATGTCCATGCAGGTGC
>CAIWEX010000782.1 GCA_903911795.1 uncultured Schlesneria sp. | reverse complement strand
CGCAGCCCATCGGGAGGGCGAGGCTCCCGCCGAGCCGTCTTTTGGTGGATTGCGTTTGTTCCCGCCACGCGGCTCGGCGGGAGCCTCGCCCTCCCGATGGGCTGCGTTGTGGGTAAGTTCAATGTTTGGAACGAGTTGGAGCGTCTTCGCAAACCTGGACTCAAGAGTCATGTTCCGACAACACATTGTCCTGAAGGTGAACCCAATTCCCCTCAATCATGGTGCCAATAACGCGACTTTGGGGCGAAAACAGGTTTTTGGCGGGATCATGTTCCTGGCGTCCATCCCATTCAACCAGACAGAGATCGGCCCTTGTCGATGACTGTTCTCCCAACAACGCTTGTCGTCCGGCAGTCGTCCCCAAGTGCAGTAGTTCCAGATGAGAGATCTCGGGGTGTCTGGCTGCAAGGAATTGCAGTTCGGCAAACAGACTGAGGTCGGGATTTGACGCGCGGCTGTCGGTACCGATAGCGACTCGCCCACCAAGTTCCAAAACCCGCCGCCACGGATGCGTCGGGTGGCCAAATGCGGCGTGTGTGCGGGGGCAATAGACCAGCGTCATTTTGGGTTGAGACGCCAGAAACTGCAGTTCTTCGTCGTCCAGGTAATTCCCGTGGATCACGAGGACGCGGGCACAGCCTGCCAGACCCTGCAGGTAATCGAGTGGTCTCTGGCCACCAAAAACCCCATCCCGCCAGATGCCAAAATCCGTCAGCAGATCGCGAAAATCTCCGGTTCCGTTCGCCAGTAGTTCCAATTCGGGTGCGGTTTCTGCCAGGTGCATGGCGACGGGCAATTTATGGTCCGTGGCCATGCGTACTGTATTTCGGAACAGATCAGGATGCACGCTGTAGGGAGCATGGGGACTCAATCCGAAATCAAAAGGAGCGTTGGCCGGGGTTGCACAGTGCTTCGCCGTGATCGATTCGGTCACCGCAAACTGCGTCGCAACGCGTTCGTCACCTAGTCCCAAAACCTCCTGAAAGATGCGACCATGGAACCCGGATGAACTGTAATCCGATTCGCTCCAGCCCGTTGTGGCAATTTCTCCAATCAACGTTGTCCCGGCTCGTATCGACTCGGTCACGCCTGACCGGATCGCTGCGGGGGGATTATCGGGATGTTCGCGACGGTATTTCACAACCGAACGAATCCAGTCGGTGAAACGGCCAGCGGTTGGGATTGGATTTGCAAACAGGCTGAATTCCAGATGCGTGTGAGCATTTACGAGGCCTGGGATCAGTGCGACGTTCCCAAGTTCGATGGCCCCTGGGGCACGGCCCGATGTCACTTCGCGGACATGTCCCGCAGCGATGTGTACTGTCACATTCCGGTGAGTCGACTCGCCATCAAGATACCAGCCGACGTGATAAACCTGCGAATTCATCGAACGAGTCTGCTCCCCTGGATTCCTTAGTCCTAGATCCATCTTCTGTTCAATCGGGTAACCATCCGTCGACTGACCAGCCGCGTGCGACGTTATAGGCTTGTATCAGCCCCGTCAGTCGTTCAGGTGAAAGTTGTGACCGTGCGTCTTCCGGGAGCGGTTGGCGGAGCATTCTGTCGGGTAATGTATCTTCCGCAGGAGTCCACCCGGCAAGGATATTGAACCGCTTTCGCGCGGTGACGATCCGCTGTGCCGTCTGGCGAAGTTCACTGGCCGTCACAACCCAGCCGGTCACCAATCCCAGCATTTCAGCAGATTCCAGGAAGAAATCCGTAAAGACACCTCGCAGGAATTTGCAGAGGATCAGCGAGTCCATCAGGGCGGCTTTGTCTTCTGTTTCCACGGCTAGGACCGCAGATTCGGGACCAACATTTCGGCGATCGACGGCCTCAGAGAAATCGACCTCGTATGCTCCCGATCGATTGTGATCAGCACCACGCGAGCCAACCGCAAAACCGAGGGCCATCGTTTGCAATCCCCGAGGATCATATCCAGGAATCTCTAAACCTTTGACCTGCGGCGCGAACTTGATCGAATCGTGGCCCAATTCGAGGGCCATCTGCCGGCTTCCCTTGGCGAGTTGCTGGCCGATCCCCTCACCACTCACGATCAGATCGAGCGATTTAAGTAGTGCGCTGCCACTCCCAAATCGCAACCATGGCTCATCGAGATATCCACGTTCGGCACATTCCATGGCGAACGCAATCGTTCCGCCTGCACTGATTGTGTCGATCCCCAGTTCATCGCAGCGGCGGGAAGCCGCCAGCACCATCTCAGGGTCGTCGATCCCACACAGCGGCCCGAGTGCGAACAGGTTTTCGTACTCAAGCCGGACCTGTCCTCCACCATTCTGCAAGCCATATAAGTGTTCGCACCCGATGGTACAGGCAACACAGGACGATCGAGTTCGCTCGCGTGCCACCCCCAGTTGTTCCGGAGAGATCGCATTCGCACCGGCAAAACTTCCCTGCTGAAAATTCCGTGTCGGCAGGACATTCAAACGATTGAAGGTCAGCAGGTTTGAAGCGGTTCCCAGTTCACGGTACTTCGCCGTCGCAGGGCCGAACGATTTCTCGGACAACTGCTTCGCCAGAGCAATCAACTCTGTCGGCGACGCCCATTCGCATCGTTGACTTCCCCGGACCGCGATTCCCTTCAGGTTTTTGGAACCGAGAACGGCACCGCTGCCACCACGGCCTGCATGCCGGCCATCGTGCGATATCGTGGCATATCGAACCAGTTGTTCACCTGCGGGACCAATCGTCGCACACTGGTAATCGTGCCCCAATTGCTGACGGATCTGATCCGACGCTTCACGATTGGAGCAACCTCTTAGATTCCGGGCTGGTTCGATTCGAACGCCGTTCTCATCAATGATCAGCAGGGAAAGCTCGGGGGCTCGACCGACTAACACAATGGCGTCGTGCCCGGTTTTCTTTCCGGCGAGAGCAAATCCGCTGCTGGCCAGAGAATCGTTGATGCGGTACGTCAGGGGGCTCTTGCTGACCACTGCGAACTTGGCAGAAGTTGTTAACGGGCTTCCGACCAGCGGGCTGAAGGCAAATACGAGCGTCGCTTCAGGCGAGAGGGGATCTGCTGTCGCTGCACCCTCTTTCAAAAGAATGGCGACTCCCAGGCCGCTTCCTCCCAGGAAACTTCGCAGAGTCGTCTCGTCGAGCGGGACCGATTCCGTTCGCCCGGTTGTCAGATCGACTCGTAAGTATTGGCCATGATAGCCTGGTATGGAACGTTTCAAGTTGTTTCAGTTCCGTTTTTCATCGTGCCGATGCAGGCCCATTTGAGGACTGTTGAATCACTCGGTAAGTCTGTTCGGTTGGAACGCAATTGAGTACCTCGGCCATTCATTAAATCATTCACCGTCAAATCATCCGGGATTCGCAACTGGAAGCTAGCCCTGAGCGAGTGATTTCATTCCGACTTCCTGTATTCATCACTCCCATTCCGATTTGTCTGTTTCGCCGTGCATGACACCGTGATCAAATCTTCAAGTGAATCAATCCAGCGTCGTCAAATCGTAAATGTCGTACGTTTCGTTTTCGAAAACAGGGCCCAGTTCCAATGGTCCAATCCGATCCGTCAGGATATGAGTGGCTCCGGTCTGCTTGCGAAAGTCTCGTAACTCATCCGCAGTATAGTTTTCGTCGTCAAAATGGGTACTAAACCATTTCTGCAGAAACTGCAGGCGACGATTCCATTCAACAATTCCTGCCGCATCTTGCGGGCAGTCCTTGTAGGCGACGTACTCAGCTCGCTGGGCATACCACTTGAATGCTCGGCCATCATGCGGGGCAAATACCAGAACGTCCTTCGAAAGGCGTTCGTCGATCCAGTGGCACGCGCTGATCCAGTCTGCTGTCTGCTGAGCCGTATATCGATTTGATTCGTTCACCACGTTCACTCGCACCAGTGCGATCACGAACAGGCTCGCATATCCAAATCGTGTCACCATCGGCCAGTGGTGGAATGGCCATTTTCTGGCAAGACCGATCGAGACCGCCAGAGGAACCAGCAAGTCCGCGACTCGAAACGGATAGAACTTCAACAATTGAGAGCGCTGGGGTAAGGAACTCCATCCGATAAGAACTCCCGTTACAGCGAACAGGAT
>CAIWEX010000781.1 GCA_903911795.1 uncultured Schlesneria sp. | reverse complement strand
GGTTCGGATGGGTGCTCAAATGCTTGAGGCCGGCATCGCTGACGTTTTCACCAAAAACTGTCAGCCGCCTGAGCTGTGTCACTGCTGGTATCCCTGCCAGCATTTCGTCCGTGGGGCTCGCGCTGTATGCGAGCATGGTAAGCAGTTCCAGCTTGGGGAACGCCGCCAAGGCTGCAATCTCCTCTGTCTTCCAGCCAAGTTTGATTGTTAAAGCGGTCAGGCTGGGAAGTTCTGCCGCGAGTGCCTGGATCTGCTCCGCGCCCTTTCCTGGCACGCAGTCAAAGCCCAGACTGATGAGTTTCCGTTTCTTCGCAAACTCCACTAATCCCGCCACGGTGACAGATGTTCCGTTTATGCCAAGGTTGTCCAGTGCTGCCAAGCCCGCGAGTTTGGAGAGTTGCGCATCCCCGAACCAGGGTCTGCCAATGACCACCGAGCGCAGCGCTGGAAAACCCGCCAAGGAAGCCAGGGAATCTTCTAACAGGTCCACATTCCCAAAGCTCAACTCCGCCAACCGCAAGCATTGCTTGAGCTGTTCAAGCCCCTCGCCCCGCCACGCAGTCTGCGCATTCCCGCCGATGCTAAACATCTTCAGTTTTGGCAGGCCGGCGATGTGATCGAGAGTGGTCGTATTGATCACGGTGGCATCGAGATTGAGAGTTTCGAGCGCTGTCAAACTGGGCAGCACCCTCAATTCGTCCGGCGACATGTCCCGCCAATTAATAAACAAGCTACGGAGCTTCTTGAGATCGTGAAGGGCGGACAGCCCCGCCAACCGCCCCTGCGGAGCACTAACAATGCCTGACGGCGCAAAGCGCACTTCCAAAAGATCGAAATCACCTTCGGGCAGCTTTGCCAGTTCGAGGATTCGCATCGCCTTTCCATTGCTGACGCTCAAGACCAGTTCCCCTCCATTGTTCAACACCCACTCGGCGGCCTTGTGGTCGTCGCCTTTGGGCTGGCTTGATTCGCGAGGAATGGATGTCGGCACGACTGATACCGTGTAAGATGAAGTGGCAATCACACAGCGGAAACCGTAGTGGTTGCGGACAATGCCCGGCTGCTCGCGGCCACGGTGAGAGGATAACACAAGCGCACGATCGTAGTTATCGAAAGAACCTCCCCGTAACACGCGGTCGGTCTTCGTTGTGTCATACCAGTCATCCACCCATTCCTGGACGTTGCCACCGAGGTCGTAGAGGCCGAGTTGATTGGGCGCAAAGCTCATCACCGGTGCGGTTTGGGGAAAACCATCATCGTAAGCTTCCAGATATTTGAAATCTGCCCTAGGAGCCTTCTGTTTCCGAGTCTGGTCCGAGTAGTTTCCAGCAAGATTCGGAGGTGGCCACTCGGGACCCCAGGGAAACATATCTCCCAGTTTCCCGTCTTTTTCGCTGGGCAGCTTCGCAGTCTCTTCACGATCCCCGATCAGCACCGCACAGCTCCATTCATGGTCAGTCGGCAGACGATAGCATTCATTCTCACTGAGCTTGCCCGCCTTATGCTCGCGTTCCGTGAGCCATGCGCAGAATGCCTGCGCATCATCCCAATTTACATTCGCGGCGGGATGCGTCGGGCCTTGCTCAAAGTCGG
>CAIWEX010000780.1 GCA_903911795.1 uncultured Schlesneria sp. | reverse complement strand
CGAGCCAGCAACAACAACTTGCCGAGTGCCTTGGCGTTGTCCACGTAGTGGTTGTAGTTGTTCCATTTTTTATTGATCTGATCCGGGCGGACCAGCGGAGCCGTGTCATACCGGGCGATGGTGGCAGGATCCTCTTTTGAGAGATCAAACGCACCGGCAACGCCACCGAGGAGCGTGCTGAACGCCTGCTCACGCAGCGGATCGACGCTTTCAAACCGTCCCTGTACATCCAGTCGAAACCGCTGACGGTCCAGTTCCGAAAGTAAAGTGCGACGATCACCGAGGCGATCGACAGGTACCCGCAATTCCAGGTTCTTCTGCTGGTCTCCACCTGCTCCGGGAATGAACGGGGCGAATCCGGCCCCCATCGAGCCGACGGATTCGAATTTGCCAAACGACGTAATCGCCGGACCGGTTGTTGAGTCCACCGATTGCGGAAACAACATCGCATTGGTGGGCATACCGGAATCAGGACGATTCGCACCGGCAACGCGAGCGTACAGAGCCCCGATATTGGCACCGGCTGTTTCTTTGCAGACAACGGGTTTGATATCGTGATTTCCATCGCCGCTCATGTAGGAACGGACGATGCTCAAGCTGTCGGCTCGCTGGGCCAGCAGCGGAAACGAACTTCCGAAAGTGATTCCCGGGATGGCCGTCTGAATTTCACCGGTGACGCTGTGCACGCCCAACGGTGCCGTCATCTTCGGATCAAAAGTTTCGATCTGGCTGGGGCCACCGTGAAGAAACAGTAGGATCACTGATTTATTGGTGATCGGCAGCCCACGCGTCGCCGCCAGGCTATGGCTGGCAAACTGATTGACGGCACCCAGTGCACCAGCACCGAAAGCCCCCACGCGCAGCATTTCACGGCGGTGATAACGTCGATTGGAATCGAGGATCGTGAGCATTCGATGAATTCCTGATCACGTTGACAATTCGGCCTGCGTTCGGTCAACCCACGATCTTATCGACAACATTGGATGCGTGCAATCACATCTCTCATCTCTGTTTTTTCCACACGAGACGTGTTTTCCGGAATGCTGGGAACGAGTGGCCTGTCAAATCGAACCTTTGACGGGCTGACGTCACTTCGCCTTTCCCTTAGAGGAAGGCGACCGCAAAGAGCACGATTGAGATGATGATAATTGCGATCAATTCACTGAATCGCATTGGTTTGCGCCGAGGCCTTTACGGCGTAGAACTGCTTGCCATGAGGGTGATATCCTTGCAACTACCCATCATTCAGGGTTCGCGATACTCTGGGTTTGTCCTTCTATCGCAGTCGGTTTGACATTATCTGAATCAGAAATGGGAGACTTCGGTGTCTCGTACTTGCCTCATCGCTTTGATTGTATTGACCTTCGTGGGTGGCTCTTTCTGCCGGGGGGCAGAAGGCCTGACTGGGGAACAGATCTACAAGCAACTCTGCGCGTCGTGTCATGGGGCCAGCGGCGAAGGGGACAACAAGCATTACCCGCAGCCATTGACGGGCGATCGATCTGTTCTCGAACTTGCTGAATACATCGACAAGACGATGCCCGAGAAGGCACCCGAGAAATGTGTCGGGGAAGATGCACGGCGGGTCGCGGAATACATTCACGGCGCGTTCTATTCGTCGATCGCTCAGGCGAGGATCAAGCCGCCACGAATCGAATTGTCCCGGCTGACCGTTCGCCAGTACCGCCATTCCATTGCCGACCTGATCGGAAGTTTTCGCGGCAGCCAGCCATGGTCAACCGCTCGCGGATTGCGAGCTGAATATTTCAAGAATCGCCGCCATCAGAAAGCAGATCGGGTTATCGAGCGGATTGATCCCGTCGTCAGCTTTGATTTCGGTGAGGGAGTGCCAGACCCACAGATCAAACCCGAAGAATTTGCGATCAAGTGGGAAGGGGCACTGCTGGCTCCGGAAACAGGCGAGTATGAATTTATTCTGCTGACCGAGAATGGAGCTCGCTTGTGGATTAACGGCAATCGTCGACCGTTGATCGATGCTGGCGTCAAATCGGGAAAGAATGTCTCTGAGCGACGCGATTCCATCTTCCTGCTGGCGGGCCGCGCCTATCCGCTGCGTCTGGAGATGTTCAAATCGAAGGAGGCGAAAGAGAAGCGAGCCTCGATCATTCTGAAATGGAAACTGCCACACCGGATCGATGAAACGATTCCGGAGCGTTTTCTGCTCCCCGACCGCGTTCCAGAAACATTGATTGTTCAAACACCGTTCCCTCCAGACGACCGGAGCATGGGGTATGAGCGGGGAACCTCGGTTTCGAAAGCCTGGGAACAGGCCGCAACGGATGGTGCGGTGGAAGTCGCCGCGGCGATTGACGAGCAGTTGGCAGATCTCAGCGGTGCCAAACGGGAAGCAGGTGACCGCAGTGTGAAGTATCAAGCTTTCTGCGAACGATTTGCGGAACGGGCCTTTCGTCGACCGCTCTCCGACGAACAGAAGCAACTGTTTATTCAGCGGCAGTTTGACGAAGCGACGTCACCCGAACTGGCCGTTCAACGAGTCGTTCTGCTGGTCCTGCAGTCCCCTCGATTCCTGTTTCCTGAATTGGGAACGGCGGGATCGACAGATCATCAGATTGCCACGCGACTGGCACTGGCACTCTGGGACTCGCTTCCCGATGACCGGCTGCGAAATCTTGCGGCTGGTGGTCAATTGAAAACCGCTGACCAGGTTCGTTCGGAAGCAAGTCGGATGGTTGCCGATCCGCGAGCACGTACAAAGCTGCGCGAGTTCCT
>CAIWEX010000779.1 GCA_903911795.1 uncultured Schlesneria sp. | reverse complement strand
ATCGTTCTTCAAAATGATTGACATCAGGAACCAATGATCATTGCGGCGGGAAAGATGAGATGTGGCTGAAGTCGTTCGCGATCCGTGATCTTGGCCACGCCAATCAACCGGACATCCGCATCCACCAATGCCACTTCACTGCCGACGTTTCCTGAGACCTCGCCCAGCACGATGGACCGCCCCTGTCGCAGGTCGCTGATTTCTGCCGCCGATACCTGTCGACGCGGCATGGATTCGATTGCCTGCAACGGGGGCCGCATCGCCCGCTGAAGCGAGCCCGCATCCAGCGTATCGAACGGAACAGCGTTCTCTAATGAAAATGCCCCGACGCTCGTGCGACGCAGATCGGTCATGATCGCGCCGCAAACGAGCAATTCGCCGAGATCGCGTCCGATCGAACGCACGTACGTTCCCGACCCGCATTCAATCTGCAATTCGAAATCAGGCAATTCAAATCGCGAGACCTGAATTGAATGGATTTCGACAGGACGTGCCTGAAGCTCCACCGTTTCTCCACGTCGAGCCAGCGTATAGGCTCGCTGGCCATCAACATGGATCGCGGAATATTGCGGGGGAACCTGAGAAACGACCCCGACAAACCTGGTGGTGAATTCTGTCAGGAGTTCCAAGGTGACGTGTGTCGTATCACCACCAGGCGTTATTCGCCCCTCGATGTCGTCGGTGTCACTACGTTGTCCCAGCCGAAATTGTCCGACGTATTTCTTACGGCCCTGCTGGACATAACTGATCAACCGGGTCGCTGATCCCATCGCAATTACCAGCACACCAGTGGCCAGTGGATCCAGAGTCCCAGCATGTCCAACCTTGGCAGGGCGAACAATTCGCTCAACATGATCAACGATGCGGCGCGAAGTCATTCCCGCCGGCTTGTCGACAGCCAGCAGACCATTCCAGTTTGTAGATCGCATACGACTTGCCGCTACTCCCTCGCAGGACCAGTGCTATTCGCGTCCCATTTCGCGAACAGACAGATCCTCTTCTCCATTTGCCAACACGAAAACCGATGTGGGCTCTGGAGGATTCGCTTCTACCGGATATCAGACGTCGAAAACCGTGTTTGTTTCGCAAGCGTATCAAACTCACTTCCAATTTTCTTGTTCGAGTCGACGTTGAACCTCGATCGGCATCGATGACACTTGCACTCTGGATATTCACGGATTCACGAATATCCGGGCCTTCCTTCGCAAAGCCTCAGGTCCAGCCCCGGCCACCCTGCCGCCCTCTGTCATCATTCGGCAACGCAAAAACATGAGGAGTGCTGGAGTCAGAAATCAATTCATTGCGAGCAAATGGGAAGCCACGATTTTTCCATCCCTCAAAAGTGCCAGGCCAGATGAACCACACTTCCTTTCCCACGACTCCTTGGGACTCGAAAATGTCCAAAGCTCATCAGTTGATGCAGCTTTCGACGCAAATTGCGTAACCGCACGAATTGCTTCCGCACGTGCTGAATTCGGCAGATCACGAAACCCTTCGACCATCTCATTCAACGACGTTTTTCTTACAAGCCAATCATTGGGCAGATTTCTGATTTCAGTCATTCTCGCAAATCCGTGAAATCATTGAAACGCGCAGAATTTGAAAGCGGCTGAGTCCGGTTGACGTCGCGGCTGATTAATGATCACAAAACACATCTACGGGTTCGTCTTTATACAATCTTACGCCGATCATGCCTCCAGAACCTTGGAGAGTGAACCAGATTTTTATGTCATCCCACCTTGTGACAACAACACTATCAACGACGATGCCTGCCGCCAAACAGACCACATCTCGATACTCAGATCCGCTCGCAAAAGTCGACGCATTGTCAATAGACACTTCAATGGTATTCTTCAGCACTTGCAATTGGTCTGAAATGGACTGTGTTTGCATAAAATCGGCATCACCCAATACAAACAACTTGAAGTTAATGTCCTTTCGTGTACGCCACACGGCTTTCCAAACTCCGCTCGTATATTCAAAGCTCTCCATTACGGCGTTCCAACGCGTGACCGCAGGGCAGATGCCCTCATGAAACTGGCGATGTGCTCAATTGATTCGCGAGCTTCTGGCAGCAGCGGTTCATGGGACTGAAAGACATGAAACATCCCCGGCCAGATTTCGAGTTTCACCTGGATTCCGTCTGCTCGAGCTTTCTTCGCGACACGGATACTGTCATCTCGCAGCATTTCGTGTTCGCCGACCTGGATCAATAGCGGAGGAATGCTGTGGTAATCGCCAAATACAGGTGAGGCGAGCGGATTGCGAGGGTCTGTTTTTCCAAGGTACAGGTCTCGAAATTCCGGCATGGTTTTCGAACTGATGATTGGATCATAGACGGTCTTCAATGACTCGCTGGCCAGAGTGAGATCCGTCGTCGGGGACAACGGAATTCCTCCTGCCGGAAGTGGAAGTTTGCGGTCTCGCAAGGCCAGCAATGTGGCCAGTGTCAAGCTCCCTCCTGCCGAGTCGCCAGCGATGAATGTGACTTTGGCGGGCCCGGCGCCTGACGGTCCATTGGCACGAATCCATTCATGCGACGTGACGCAGTCCTCGATCCCGGCTGGAAACGGATGTTCCGGTGCCAACCTGTAGTCTGGCAAAAGGACGGCACATTTGGCGGCAGCCGAAAGGTGCGCCGCCAGTGTCAGGTAGAATCCTCCCGCCCCGGAGACAAATCCTCCTCCGTGCAGATAAAGCAGCCGCACGTCTGCGTCGGCTCCAGGGGCAACCACCCATTCACAGGGAATTTCACCGACCTTCACACGAATGAATTTCACGTCCTTGGTTGCCGGTTCGCGGCGTGAGCCCATACCAGCCCGCAAGCCATTGAGATCGAACGTCGTCGTACCGAACGGGGTATTCTTACGAAGCCGTTCGAGGTACGCGGCCCCTTCCTGGGAGATGATTCGCGGTGAGCCATCCGCAGTTTCCGGGATCGTCGACGGTTCGCTGCTGGCCGCCGCAAGGGGAACACTTCCTGACTGACGCTCAGCATTCGGTTCACCGGCGAATGCGAGTGGTCCGATTGCGATGACGAACAATGTGAGCGTAGAAAGTTTCATTTCCAACCTCCGATGTCCTGATCCAAAATTGCAGATCATCAGCTACGTAGTCCTTGTACAGTGAAGGACTGCGATGAGCAACGGCGACAACGTCCCAGGGCAATCGCCTTTTTCAATGTAGCGTGGGACCAGATCGCCTCGAGTGCAGGCCCACTAAAAGCAAATGTCAAGAAGTGTTGGTGGGCCGGCGCGGCGAAACGCCAATTGTCTGCCCGTCCTGCCCCTTTTCTTGCCCCCAAACCAGCTGTTCTGGATCGGAAACTTTGATCGTGAGTTTGCGCTGCGCGAGGGGCGAGCACGTTGAAAACGTGCCCCACATCGTGGAGCACGATTTCATCGTGCTCGCAAGAGTACTCCACCCTACACCGACAACGTCCCAGGATCAATCACGCCAGAAACGATCAAGCGAAATCGACTCGCTGTATCTCTGGCGTGTAAAACGGTAGAACGAAGTGAGGAGCACCGGCATCGCTGGCGTTGTCAGTCTCCACTCAGCTAGGCTTGTTCACACAATCAAGGGGACCGTGCATGTCAACGGAAGTCATTCGTCGCGTGGTGTTCGGAATGGGGTGCGGATTGATGTTGTCACTGGCTCCAGCCTGGGGTGACGAACCGCT
>CAIWEX010000778.1 GCA_903911795.1 uncultured Schlesneria sp. | reverse complement strand
TCGCGGGCAAGTTACCTTGAACGTTCGGCAGAGATGGAAGACTACGAAACTCAACCATCTGACGGATTGATTATTCTCGTACTTCGAGTTCGAGATCCTGATCGCCTCGATCAAATTCTTGATCGCCTTGCAGATATTGGTGCTGACCGCGTGACATCGAATGTTTTTCAGACAAACATTGCCGATTGGGATGATGGTCTTTGGGATCAAGAAGTCGAATGGTTCAGGGATCTCCTTGAACACACACGTGACTCTGCGATCATTTGGCACTTTACCTCGGATTCGTTCGTGCGCTTCGTAATTGGTGCTGGCTCATGATCCGCTTAAGAGCTTTCAACGAAGCACAGCCGGACGAGTCGGTCAACTTGACCTGAACTGCCTACCAAACAAGGCTCTTTTTTTACGAAAGTAGGACAAAACCGGAAGTCAAAATCCGGTTTTGTCCTAGTTGCTGCGTCCTATTCGAACAGGCATGACGGATCATGAGCGACTGGAAGCAAGACGTGACGAAACGAATCGAAAACTTAAAGATCCTCTTGAAAAATCCGGGAGCAGGTTTGCCACCATTTCTTTTGGAAAGACTGACGACAAATCTCGCAAGACTTAGTCCATCCGATATTGAAGGCGATTCGCTCCGTGCGTTTGTTCGTGGTGCATTTCGTGCGATTAGTGACGCCGGGGACGCTGATGACGATGATCCTATCATTAGCGAATTGCTTGGAATTTACGAAGCGATTCCATCCGAAGGGTAGGATTGTCCTAGTACGATTGATCGAAAGTAATTGTTCCAGACTGTTCTTGGCGTAAGGCGTTAATTGGTAAGCTCTTCCGGCCGTCGAATTTGTGGCGGGGGGAATCACTGGCAGCTCAACTTGACCCGCAGTCGCTCGTCGCTCAAAGTATTGGTGTGTTGATTGGAAGCCCGTCGTTGATTGCGGGCAAGTTACCTTGAACGTTCGGCCACTCAAGGCAATTGCACATGGAGCACGTGTACCGCGACGACGATGACGATGCCATGAGTCCGATGATTCATCGAGCGGCAGGGCGTGGCGATGTCGCTTCCGTGACGCGGCTGCTGGATGAAGATGCCGATGCCATTAACATACGAGACACATTGGATATGCAACCGTTGCATCTTGCGTGTTGCGCAGCGCAGCCGGCAGTTGTCCGGTTGCTAATCGAACGTGGTGCAGATGTGAACGCCCAAGGCGAATTCGGCGAGACTCCTCTTCACTATGCCATACGGGATGGCTGCCCAGGTCCGGAAGCATACGAAATAACAAAACTCTTGTTGGATTCAGGGGCTGATATCGAAGCCAAAGACGAACGTCTACAACAGAACCCCCTTGGCTGGGCGCTGCGAACTTTCAACGGCGATATGGACCCGACGATTCGCATGCTGCTTGATCGCGGTTCGTCTGTTGGCCTGGAAGGTGCCATGATTCGCGGCGATATTGACCGTGTACGTTTCCTCCTGAGCGAGTCGCAAGGACAATTGCCTGTCAAGCTCGTGCGTCCGGTGCTCCAGCTTTCTGAGTCGTGTTCACAACATGAGATAGCAGCACTGCTCATGGACTGGCTGAGTCGGAAGCAGGCCGAACCAGAGGGCGGGGCATGATTCGTTTCTTGCGATCAGAAGAAATCAAAGGGGGCAGACTCTTTGTTTCAACGCCGTGAACCGTCACACGCATTCAGTCGCCGCTTTTCGACTTCCATTGACGACGCTGTCGAAACCGAATTCACTGTTTACCTGTCGCCACTGGGTGGCCAGCAACCGAACTCGTGAGAGTCTCACTCCACCTACATTGAAAAAGCCAATTGGATTGATGCGCCGTGCCAGAGTGCTTGACAGACGGCAGCCCTATCCATACTTTTTGATCAGTCCACGCGGGCTCGTCGTTGTGGAGCGTGATACTGCCGACTCTTATGAAAGAGAACCCAGATGACTGAACCTGTGGGATCGCTTGGTCGACGTGAGTTTCTTCAATCGACAACCATCGCAGCAGCGGCCGCGATGGCACCTGTACTCTTCAACAATGTCTCGGCGCAAGAAAGTCCCAGTCAGGAGTTGACGGCCGGCGTGATCGGAACCGGTCGCGGAATGGCTCACGCGAACGCCGTCCTGAACGCCCAGGGAATCAAGCTCAACTACGTCTGTGATGTCGATCAGAAGCGGCTTGATCTGGCGATGAAAACCGTTACCGGCAAAGGAGCCAAGGCACAGGGGATCACAGACTTCCGGCGTATGCTCGACGATACGAAGCTGGACGTTGTCTTTATTGCGACCTGCAACCACTGGCACGCTCCCGCAACGATTTTGGCTTGTTCGGCTGGAAAGCATGTCTACGTCGAAAAGCCAGGAAGCCACAACGCTCGCGAAGGCGAGTTGATGGTCATGGCGGCACGGAAGAACAAACGAGTTGTCCAGATGGGGAATCAGCGTCGCACATGGCCAGCCATTCGTGAAGCCATTGGAAAGCTGCACGAAGGTGCGATTGGTAAAGTCCTCTTCGCCCGGTGCTGGTACGACGCCAATCGTCCAACGATCGGAAAGGGTAAACTCGTTCCTGTTCCAGAAACTCTCGATTACACGATGTGGCAGGGACCTGCCCCTGACCGGACTTATGTCGACAATCTTGTTCACTACAACTGGCACTGGCGCTGGCACTGGGGTGGTGGCGAACTGGCCAACAATGGCATCCATTCTCTGGATGTTGCCCGCTGGGGTCTGGGTGTCGATTACCCGACTCAGGTCAGTTTCCTGGGGGGACGATACCACTTCGATGACGATCAGGAGACTCCCGATACAGGGACTGCCATGTTCCAATTCGGCGACAAGGGATGTTCCTGGGAAGTCAGCAGCTGTCACCCACGGCGCGAAGAAAAGCACAGCATGGTCATTTTCTACGGGACGGAAGGGACCCTGCACATCATTGATCCCGGCTACAAGATCTACAATTTGAAGGGCGAAGAGATTGCCAAGGGGACCGGTGCGGGTGGCGAACAGCAGCACATCGACAACTTCCTGGAATGTATCCGTACAGGAAAGTCGCCCAATTCAGAAATCGAAGAGGGACAGAAGAGTACCTTGCTCTGTCACCTCGGAAACATCTCGTACAAACTCGGCAGGATGGTCAAGTTCGATCCTGTAACCCGCAAGGTTGTCGGCGACAAGGACGCAGAAGCGTTGTGGGGCCGCGAATACCGGAAGGGTTGGGAGCCGATTGTCTGATCCGTCGAAGTAGCTTCGCGCCGGGGGAATCGGCATGGATCGAAACGGAGTCTATCGGTTCGAAGAGGAGACCTTCGGTCGGACGTTTCGGCGGGGTCAGGAGACCCGCGCCGAACATGTGAGACCCGCGCCGAACGTCGCGCGGTGCTATCGACTATCGGTAGATCCATTTCGGATCGCCATCCAATTCGATTTCGGCTTCCTTCTGCAGGAAGCGATCTCCGCGTCGGATGTATTTCGAAATGATTGTTTTTGTCAGGATCGCGGGGTTTCCGTCAGGGCCCTCGATCTTTCGGTACCCGTTCGAAAAACCTGTCATGTACACCGTATAGCGATCAGCTTCAGGATCAATGCCGCGCCACATCGCCACGCCCATGATGCCAGGACTCTGCGCACCGTCTTCAGCCGCCTCTGGAAGCTGACCGACAACACTGACGGAACTCTTGTAATTCGCTTTTTCCCGCTTGTTGATCGCCACGAGCGCTTCAGGAATGACCTGATCCTGATGTTCTTCATGCCGATCATTATCCGTGATCACCAGCGTGAATTCGGGGATGAACAGGGGCGGACTGACAGGTTCATCAAACTGATTTTCCGGGGCATTCTCCGCAACGCGATGCTCGATCTTCTTGGGGACGGCCCGGTACGTGATGTACCGAACATACTCCAGTTTTTTCGTTCCCGTCGCGGGGTCGGTCAACTCGATCGGTATCATCCGCATCGGCTTCATGTAGACATCCAGCGTCCAGACGCCGTGCTGGCTGAGATCTTCTTCCGTCGGGACGGGGGGAATGACCTGGATTTCGTTGCGACGTGGCGATTGGGCTTCGACGGAGCAGGGAACGACCGTTCCCAGAATTCCGAGCGTCATCAATGCTGGAGCGAGACGATACGAAAGCCTGATCATGATGCACGATTCCTGAAACTTTTGGCGGGATGACGTTCCCGAGTCCGACCTCGAAAACCGCGTCAACCGGGTTTCACCCGGACCTGACAGGATCTCTACGTACGATATTGGGCTCGACCGGGCTCGGTCAACTGCGCCTTGTCAATTCATGTCCAGGCCCGTCAACAGTTTTTCAATGGCGTCGGCTCGATGGGCCACTTCGAGGACGCTGCGGCGAATTTCTTCCGGATCGACAGTCGCCCGTGGATAGTTGTCGACCATCAGAAACTTCGCCTCTCCATCAATCTCGGCGATTGCCAGCGCCCCGTGCAGAATTTCGGAGTTCAGCCTCAAGGCCGTTTCAAAGTAAACCGACTGCGCGCTACAGCAGACGCTGGAGATCCTCAACGTCCGATCCACCGCCGCATGGGAACTCGGCTCAACCATGACTGTCTGTCGACGACCATCGCTGAACTGCAGAAAGACATGAAATAAATTTCCGGTTCGTGACCATTTCACGCCGGGTTGATGCGCGAATGCCGAATGCATCAATTGGTCAAGATCTTCCGATTCTCCCAGAACTGCCGACAGCAACTGAGCAGCCTCCACACCCGATCGGGGCCGGTTGCCGCTCGCCTTGGACAGCAACTGCTGCAGGCATTCCGACATTTCCAGCGGGATGTGTGGGACGTGATTCCGCAGGCTGGGCAAGGGGAGGTTCGTGACCTGGTGAATCAGTTCCGACAGGACGGGTGACGAATACGGCAAACGGCCTGTCAGCAGATAGAAATAGCAGACCCCCAGTGCATACACGTCACTGGAGGTTGTCGCCTCCGACATCTGAAACAGTTCTGGCGCCATGAATGGAGGCGTACCCACAACTTCGACGTGTGCGCCGGTCGTCGAGTTCAGCGCATCGGAGTCCAAAGCAACTCGTTTGGCAAGCCCGAAGTCTGTGATCTTGGGAACGCCAAGATGAGTCAACATGACATTATCGGGCTTCAGATCGCGGTGCAGAATTCCCGCCATGTGGGCGGCAGCAAGTCCATCGGCGATGCGAAGCGCCAGCGATGTCGCACGAACAGGATCCTGTGGCCCATCCTCTTCCACCAGCCGCCGCAAAGACTGTCCCGCAACAAACTCCATCTCCAGGAAGTGGTAGCCTCGATCTTCGCCAATGGCGTGGATGGTGACGATATTGGGGTGATTCAGCGCCGCTGCGGCTCGCCCTTCATTCGCAAATCGCTCAACGTACGCCGGGTCGCTTTCGACCAGCTGTGGAGGCAGGATTTTCAAGGCGCAATTGCGGTGCAGATCAATATGATGAGCCAGATAGACTCGCCCCATGGCACCCGTCCCCAGCAATGCCTTGCATTGATAGCGGTCAATCTGCTGCCCGATCAATTGATCGACGCTGGATTCCATCGAAGCCCGCGGTGCCGTTTTGGCCGGGGAATTGGCAGCTCGTGGCGAGACAAGCTGTGTCTCACTGATTTGAGTAATGTTGGGCGAGCAGGGCTGGCCACACTCAGGACAGGCCTTCGCATCCCGGGCAATGGAGAATTGACAAGAGGGACAAAAGACTGCGGCAAACATTTCGGAGTTCGATCGCAGATTGCCGGGTTGATTCATGACAATGGGCTTCAGATGTAGGAACGTATCGTTCGGGTCTATGATATCACCTGTTCCACCTGACAGCATTCCGAAAAATCACCCACTGTTCGTGATTCGTTGTTCGACGGAAAATCTTATCAACAATTTTTAAATCGTCGAAAAATCGTTTCGATCTGCTGTCGAACTCGCTGGACGGACGACGTTCGATCGTCGAAATCCTCAATCCACCAGGGAAAATGAGCTGGATCAGTCAGCGATCGCTCAAGGTGGTCAGCGGGATCTGATGCCCTCGGTTACTTTGCTGAAGCTGGCGTGTTTTTGACGAACGTCAGCAGTCGCCTGGTCAAATCGTTCTCGAAGTCGGCGAGATCTTTTGCGATCAGTCCATGTGCAACGAGTTGCCCGCTGTCGGGGTAATCAACGACGACAAGCGTGCTTTTTGGCAGGACGGCCGTGAGTCCCTTGGATTCACTCACGGCTTCGGGGCGTTGTTTCACAGCCGCAACGACAAAGGGAGGGCACTCGTCGGGATTCTTCCGGGCATGTTGCAGAGGCGATGCTTCGTTGAGTGTTTTCGGATCGTCACCGAAGGCATCCGCGATCATTTTTCGCACCGCCAGACTTCGGGTCGACGTCAGGTCGTAGCTGGCCGTGTCAATTGCCATGACACCAGCCAAAGCTGACTTTGGGGAAAGATGATGGGTTTGCAGGTAGTTTGGTGCGGTGGCGACTAAGGCGACAAGGTGAGCTCCCGCCGAATGTCCCAGCAAAAAGACGCGCTTCGGATCACCACCATATTTGGCGATATTGTTGTGAACCCATGCGATCCCCGCTGCAACGTCTTCGACATGCGCCGGATGAACCACGGCAGGAGTCAGTCGATAGTCCAGACCAACCACGACCAAATCGGCTTTGGCCCACGTCTGGCAGAGATTGATCCCGGCACGATTGTCTTTGTCTCCATTTCGCCATCCGCCACCGTGAACCCAGATCACAACCGGCAAGGGTTGGCCTTTGGCGTCCACAGCGGAACGGTAGACATTCAAGGACTGCTTCGCGTCTTTGCCGTATTGAATGGCAATGGGTTCGGCAGCGTCGGCCATCGTGCTGATGACTAAGCCGCAGAGTACCGACAAGGGCAAGCAATATCGCATCGTCACATCCTCCAGGGAATGCTCATTCCGCTGTCACGGATCCAATTATTTTCGCGGGTGTTTCTGGAAGAAGTCCCACATCAGGTCGTTGGCCGAGATATCTTTCGTGGACTTGCCTGTCAGGCTGACATACGATTTGTGCCCTGGCCATGTGTGGCCACCCCCCTCAATCTCAATCAGGATGACTTCCGTAGCTCCTTTACCCGGTCCATAGGTCTTTTGCAAAACGGTGGTGCCGTCGTTGTTCTTGTCCGGGAAGTCGGTGATCGTCGGCTCTTCAGGACACTCGTCGATCTTTCGCCAGATTTCGATGGATTCTTCGACCGACTTGAACGTCAGAAACTTGGGGGTGCTCCTGTTCGGCCCACCAAACGGCACAATGCCGTCAGACTTACCGTGAAAATGCATGACCGATACGGGACGATTCGGATTGGCTTCATCGATCGCCATCGCCCCGGCGACAGGAGCAATGGCAGCGATGCGGTCAGAGAGTTCTGCCGCCAATCGATAGCACATCATGCCGCCGTTCGAGATACCCGTGGCATAGACCTGACTGGTGTCGACATTGATCATTGTGCCGAGGTCGTCGAGCAGGTTTGCGACATACTTCACATCGTCGGCACTTTTCTCGGCCAGCATTCCCTTCCGGCCTCCGGCGTTCCACGTTCGGAAGATTCCCGTTCCTGTACCATTGGGGTAAACCGCAATGAAGCCCACCTCCTCAGACTTTTGGTTGAGGCCAGTCAATCGGACCGTGATGTCGGCATTGGTCCCTGCTCCGTGGAAAATCAAGACAACCGGCGTAGGGCGGTCCTGGTCATAGTTCTGCGGAACATGGACGAGGTAGCTGCGTTGCCGCTCATCGACGGTGAGTTTGCAAGTGTGGTTGCCAGGTCCAAGCTGATCGGCTCCCAAAACAGTCAGCAGCAACAAGGTTTGAAGAAGTGTCATGGAAGATCGATTATTCTTTGCTCTGGTACTTCTTGAGTTCTGATGGCAACGGAGGAGAGACTCCGGGTGGTGGACCGTGCCGGAAACTTGGGTCAGGCGTGCCGCGGAAGAACCGGGGCACAAACGGGAATTCATCAGTCACAACATAGTAGTACGTCCCGCCAGGAAATTCCGGAGTCGGACCGATGCGCCCGTTACACTCATCCAGATCGCCGTGATCCGGCACATATTCAAAATCCTCCACAAACATACCATCAAACCGACCTTTTGGCCCATCCTTCCTTCTTCCGAATCTCAACCGATAACTCGAACGAAGCCGACGAGTTTTGCTCTTCAGGTCTGTGGCATCGCCCGGGCACTCGGGACCATAAATCGGGAAGCCATCGGCTGCATACCCCAGCAAGTGCATCGGGCGGTCTGGTGCAGCGGTGGCGAGTTTCCAATGCAAGCCGGTGGGGAGTCCATGGTAGTGATACGCACCGCGCCCCTGGGTGTGTGCCCGGTTGCAATCAATGCCGAGTGCAACAGAATTGGCCGGGTGAAGGACCTCGAATTGCCAACCACTGTTTCCGTCGGCATTCCAGAACGGGCCCGAGGGATCAAATGGCACGCCATTCACCGCCACTCCAAACAACCACATCAAGAGTGGAACGGGCTTTTCAGCAGCAACTGGAGCGAGTGGCATTTCCAGCTTGAGTTTCTGCGGACGCATCGGAACCGGATCGTGCCAGTTCGGAAAATCGCCAGTCACATGATCGGGAAGACCGTTGGCTGTAACCAATCGTTTTCCAGTGTCTGTAACCATGGAAACGTCGGACGTTTCACGCTTTCCTGAGTCGGCCAGAGCCCACGCGGTTGCAGCAACGGTCGCGGGAACGGCGACGGCGCCAGCAATCAATGTTCGACGGTCGATTTTCATGTGCGATCCCGTGATAAATTCTCGTGCCGCTTACGAGGCTTCATCATACACTATGACGTAAATTCTTGGATTCCGATGAGCAATCGGGGTGACCGTCGTCTCGAAATGATGTAGGCGACGGGGTGACGATTTGCTCTGCAGGGTGGCCGGGGCTGGACTGAGGCTTTGCGAAGGAAGGCGCGGAAATTTCCGAAACCGCGATTATCCATACTGCAGTTGTCATCTACATCGATCGACGTTCAACCGGGGCTTCCCTTCGGTCCAGCCCCGGCCACCCGCAGGAGACATCGTTTGATGGCGACGACAGGTTCTGATGAACTTGTGCTACGCTGGTGTATTGACCCTCGATTGCTTTCCCGAAGATCTCACACGTCGAATGAGCGACTACTTGCGTAACAAGACTCAGCATCTTCTTTAGGCTGAAGTCGATCATCTCTTTCAATGTGGCCTTCATCGCTCCGCGTGAAGATAGCCGAATTCAGAGGGGCACTGGTATGAAACGCCAACCCCGAACTCGAAATCGGCTATCTTCACGCGGAGCGTGAAGGCTACTTTGAAGCGTGCGACTGGCCACCATCCTGGCGAGTGATTGTCGTGCACAAATCATAAACATTGACAAACCCATGGCATGGCGTAAGACTTCGCAAACGATTTTTAGCGAGAAATGAAGTGCCCTTGTATCGAGACATTGCAGTCCCCCTGACCGCCATCTCAGCTTTCCTGCTCCTATCGACTCCCCGCAAAACGAGCCCAAGTAATCTCATTGATCGAATTCCTACCAAGGTGGCGTGATGGGCGACTTCTTTCACGGCTGGCGACGAAAGATTGGCGTCGCAATTCTCATGATCGCGTGCGCGGTGTTGTTTGTGTGGGCGAGGGGACTTGCGACTGGCGATTGCATTGGGTTTATCGCAGGCGAAGGCATGTATTTTGTCTCTTCAACTGATCACGGATTTGAATGCCGAAAAAGTTTTGACCCACCAGCCGTTGGTTCTCCACCAATCTGGTGGAACCGGGCTCCGTCCTATTCGCGTCCAATGATTTTCCCTGACGAGGGAGACTTGGTTTTCGAGCCTGCTGTATGGAACATGTTTCACTGGGCTATTGTCCTTCCTCTGACGATTCTCTCTGCGTACCTGATTCT
Organism: uncultured Schlesneria sp.; assembly: GCA_903911795.1. Taxonomy (GTDB): domain Bacteria; phylum Planctomycetota; class Planctomycetia; order Planctomycetales; family Planctomycetaceae; genus Schlesneria. The sequence goes on along the minus strand of CAIWEX010000778.1, from coordinate 2,233 downwards.
CTTGAAGCCGCGCCAACGAATGTGAGATGTTCAATGAACGGATTCTTGTGCCGCCGCTCGAACATAGAATTCGCAAGCGCCCTCGACATTCCGCGCTGTGGCGAACAGAATGGACTTCTGGGATGTTGGGCAAACTGCAGAGAATTGTTCAACGGCTGAGCGAACATCATGTGGTCACGGAAGGAAGTTCTCATGCGAACAGTGGCACTATTGTCGTGTCTGTTCCTGTTGGCGGTTTCGACAAACGGTTTGTGTCAGGATGCCGATTTCAAGGCGAGTGACGATCAGGATGAGCGAATCCAGCGGATTGTCGAAGAACGACGTCGCCGTGAAGAAGCGGCGACTCGTGTTCCGACTTCCACAGATGGAGGGGCGACGGTCGAGCCTGAAATCTTGGAACCGATCCTCGACAAGACTCTCGGTCTTCGATTTGAGGAACGTGATTCCTATTTTCGCATCCTGGAACTCGCTCGCCAGACCCCTCTGACTGAGCAGCAAGCCTTGGCCAGGGACTTTCGCGAAGCCCGCCGCTTGAGTAACCCGCGGCATGCCAAACGCAAGCCGGAACTGTTTCCGGCGCTCGTGGATGTCATCAACAACCCCGACATTTACCGCGGTCGCCCCGTTTCGCTGCATGGAGTCCTGCGAAAGCTGACGAAGTTCGATCCGGGCAAGAACAGCCGCAACATCGGTGAAGTGTACGAAGGGTGGATCTATACCGACGACAGTCACGCCAAAACCGTTAAAAGCGAGAAGGGGAAACGTCGGAATGAACCGGGGGCAGCCGGCCACGACGATGAACTGGAAGATGTCATTGTCCCAACTGTTGTCGTTTTTCAGGGAAAACCGGAGGGACTGAATGTCGGCGGGGATATTGCCGAGGAAGTCCGTTTCACGGGGTATTTTTTCAAGCTTTATCAGTACGAATCACAGGACCGATTTGCGGTTGCGCCATTGTTCCTGGCCGGAGCTGTTGAATGGCGCAAGGGCCCCGAACGGTATAAGGCTCAAGTGATGGGGCCTGAAGTCTACCTGCTGGTGACGTTAGTGTTTGTCGTCGTCGCGTTTGTCTGGTGGCAGGGAAATCGTCGCGAAATGGCCAGTGCGATTCATCCACACGAAGCCGATTTCAAGCAGTTCCCCCCACTGGAATTGCCGCGATCGACAATGCCACACGATGCCAATTTCAATTTGAAAGAAACTCACGACGAATAACCACCCGGCTTGTGGCCTTCAAAGCTGCGGGCTTGGCTCCGTCGGTGGAGACGGGTCACTGCCGTCTTTGGTCCGGTCAACGTTGCGAACTGTCCCGCGGTTTGATTTCAATGTCTGCAGCATCTGCTTGAGTCGCTGATCGACCTGACCGTGGAATGACTGTGGATCGTCGATTGTTCCCGCAGACAGACCGCTGAACAGTTCCAGGATCTCGTCGATCTGGCGGACAGGCCAGATGTGGAATTTCCCCTGGCGAATTGCATCGACGACGTCATGACGCAGGATAAGATTTCGGGTGTTGTTGGCAGGGATGCAGACTCCCTGCTGCCCCGAGAGTCCTCGATCACGACAGATGTCAAAAAAACCTTCAATCTTCTCGTTCACGCCACCAATGGCCTGGATCTCGCCTCGTTGGTTGATCGAACCTGTTAACGCCAGATCCTGGCGTAGCGGGATTTCACCAATTGCACTCAGCAGGCATAGCAATTCGGCCGCCGAGGCACTGTCTCCGTCGATTCCACCGTAACTCTGTTCCATTGCCAGACTGGCCGAGAGTGCCAGCGGGTGGCGACGGGCGTATTGCGAACGAAGAAATCCTTCGAGAATCAGCATCCCCTTGTCGAAACTTTTTCCGCTCAAGCGACTTTCACGCTCGATATTGATGACCCCCGCAGCACCGACACCAACGCTGGCGGTCAGACGCATCGGCCAGCCAAACGCGTAATCCCCCATGTCGGCCACTGCTAATCCATTCACCTGCCCGATGGCAGTCTCGCCAAGCGAAATCAGCAGAGTTCCATCGTCAATCATCTGCCGGATTCTTGCGGAAACCATGTCAGACCTGAACACACGTTCATCGAGCGTCTGTCGAACGTGATCCGCAGTAACGACAACGGCATTGCTTTTTTGTGCCCAGAAAGCCGCTTCCCGGATCAGGTCGATCATCCGACGAAACTGAGCGGTCAGCTTACGCTGATCCCCCGCCAGGCGACGGCTGATTCGGACCAGTTCGCCCACC
>CAIWEX010000777.1 GCA_903911795.1 uncultured Schlesneria sp. | reverse complement strand
ATTCAAGAAACGTCAGCAGTTCATCGCCGACTGCAAAGTGTGAGGCAACACCCGTAAATCCGTGTGGAGCCAAACCGACCGTTGTTTCGACCATCAGGCCTGCCTTTTGCAATGCCGCGACCAGGCGAACCACTGGTGACGCGGGAGGTTCCACCTGCACTTTGAATTGCATGACCGCGTCGGCACCACCAGATTCGGCATCGGAAACGACGACTTCGAACACAACGTCGCCGGTTGTTCCCGTTTCAGGTGCGGTCCATGTCACGACCCCTGTTGCAGTATCGATCTTCGCTCCTGCAGGACTGGACTTCAGCTTGTACGTCAGCTTCTGAGCGGGCTTGTCCGCATCATGTGCCTTGACGTTGACCTGCACCGTTTCACCCGCCGCCACGGACTGAGTGGGAATCTCGCTGATGACCGGGGGTTGATTGACTTCGTTGACGGTGATCTGGAATTTTCGAGTATCCTGTCCACGTCCCCCCTTCGCCTGAACTCCGACAGTGACCGAATGTTCCTCGGGGCCCTGATCTTCGTCGGGTGTCCAGGTAAATGTTCCCGATCGGGGATCGACTTTTGAACCGGCCGGCCCGGAAACCAGACCGAACGTCCATTCGCCCGGTTTCAATCCCTCGGCTGTGGCCTTGAGTGTCACTTTGACGGTGGCCCCTTCGTCGACGGACTGTTTGTTGATTGGCTCGAGCACCAGTTTCACGGGCTTCGCGGCCGTCAGCCAGAGTCCGGCGATGCCTATGATCGCGAGGACAAACAGACCTCCGACGATCATGACGGGACTCATCCCACGCTTCGATGGTCGAGCCGCGATGGGGCGATCTTCGAATTCGAATCCAGTCATGGCCAACTCCTGTCGTAGAACAGAGACTCGCTCAGTGTCACCGAGGGATGCCCCAAATTCAATGCTCGGGTATTGCCCGGAATTGCCCGGAGGGTTCCGAAGGCTCATCTTTCCTGAATCCCGTCTGTTGACTAGACTTCCGCCGGAAGAATTTCCGTTTCAACGTGTTGGATCGATCAGGGATGATCATGCCGCGATCTGTGAGACATCGGCTGGAGTATCTTGTCTTTCAGACGCTCGTTTGCGTCGTGGATTGTCTTTCACCGCGCGCGACCGTCTGGCTGGCCGAATCCCTGGCGTGGCTGATTCATTGTATACTTCCGCGAAAGCTGACCCGCTACAAGGTGGCTCGCGACAATATTCGGCTGGCGTTCGGAGACAAATACTCCGAGGAAGAAATCGATCAACTCGTTTATCGAATGTGGGTCCACCTCTTTCGAACAGTGGCCGAGATCGTTCAGTCGGTCCGTAAGCTGCACATTCACAGTTATCGACAGGCCATCCATTTTGCGGATTTCACTCGAACCAATGAAGCGGTCTGTTCCGGACGCCGTGTGATCATGCTAGGTGGCCACTTTGGAAACTGGGAAATCGGCACGACGCTGTTAGGAATGTGGGGATTCCCAATGGGAGTCGTCGCTCGAGAACTCGATAACCCATACCTGCATGAGTGGTTCCGTCGCTTCCGCGAAATGACCGGACACCGCTTGATGATGAAGTCGGGCGGATACGATGATATGAACGCATTGCTGCGAAAGGGAGGCAACCTGGGAATGCTCTGCGATCAGGACGCCGGGCCACGAGGGTTATTTGTGGACTTCTTCGGCCACCCCGCCTCTACATTCAAGTCAATCGCGCTGCTGGCCTTGGAATATGATGCCCTGATCATCGTGGGCTATTCGATTCGTCGTCCCGATAATTACGACGAATCTCCGTGGGTGAAATTTGAAGTCGGCTGCGAAGCGCTAATTGATCCCCGGACGATCAACAGCAACGATCCTGTCGGCGAGATCACTCGCCAGTACACCGCTGCTCTCGAACGGGCGATCTGCAAGGCACCAGAACAGTACTTCTGGGTCCATCGCCGCTGGAAGAGCGAGCCCAAAGTCCGGCAACGAGCTTTGCCACAGCGATTGGCGGGTTGAGAGGGGAAGAATCAGTTCCGCCATGTCGTTCGCTTCACAGAAGGGATGTTCGATAAGCCATAAGTCAATGTTTCAACATTCAGGAGAGCAGTCATGCGTCATACGTTTGGATTTGCCGTTCTTCTACTGGTGACGTCAGCGAGCGCCGGACTCGAAGAACCTGCTCATAAAATCTCGTCCTATTTGCCGTCAAAAGACGTTGAAAAATTTGTTGTTGAGAAACTGGATCTCAGTACTTTTCGAAATTCGTTCGGTCCACGGCGAGAACCCGGCAAGCGCACCTTTGCAGACTTCGGTCTGCGTCCGACGAACACCTCGAACGGCGTCATCGAGTTCAAAAAAGATGACTGGAATTACACTGTGAAAATTCTTGGCCGTCGGGACTACAACAACGATGGCATCGAAGATCTGGCCATCAGATTTACAGATCGATCTCTCGTCGGCTCCTATCGGACCGAGTCGCAATTGTTACTGACGAGATACTCCAACGATAGCAAGTTGATTGCCATCGCCTATGAACTTGACAGTGCGAACCTCGATTCGTCCAGTTCACCTGCCTCAAATTGACTCTGAGAGGCAGCACAGTCCTTAAAATCGTTGAAAAGTCCGGCCAAAGGAACGCGTCAGACCCCTTGTTTCTCAGCACTCACTATCAGAAATGCAGCGATTCCATCGTTGCTAAACACAGGCCCGTAAATAGCTTACGGGCTGCCGAAATGCTGAGTGTCTGCGCCGGCGCGGTCGCATCGGATTTTCAGATTCGGCGAATTGTTAATTTTTGGTTTAGCTTGTGAAATTGCTGCCAGTACGGGCACAAACTCCTTGTCACCGAAGGCAAAATTCGGACAATTCAGGGCATTCCACACCAGAGCGGTCGCGGTCTGTAGACCCCCGCTCTTCAGTCCCGTGAAGTTAGCACGAATTCAGCAGGCGAATCACGCCAAGGATCCGTATCGATTTCCGGCGAGTCCTCGAAGGAGTTTCTGAATGTCCGATCAGTGGTTTTACCGTGTGTTCGGTGAAGAATTTGGTCCAATGCCCCTTGAAAAACTTAAGGACCTGGCCGAATCGGGCACAATTCAGCCACTTGATGACGTTCGCTCCTCGTCAGGGAGCTGGATGCCAGCCGTTAACGTTGACGAATTAGGATTGTCGACCAGTCAACGGCGTACTTCGACCGCAGTGGCTACGCCAGCCTCAGATTTCGACGTCGTAGCGCAGGGACCCGCTGATTCGTGGTATTGTCAGATCGGCGGAACGGAACTCGGCCCGGTAAGTTTTGATGAGATCATCGAATTTGCCGAAAAAGAACAGATCGGCCCTGACGACGAAGTCAAACTCGGCACGAGCGGAAAGTGGCGTCGCGCGGGATCGATCGGCCGACTCGTCTCGGCGTTTCCGTATCAAGCGATGGAAAAGAAGATCGAATCGAAGCCCGCGAACTCGATGGGCTCGAGTCTCCCGACGCCGCCGAAACGCCCAACCGACGGTCTACCTAGTTCCACTCGTCAGCCAGCACCACTTGCGACGGCGTCCGCACCAGCACCCGCTGCTGACATGGAAGCGACCTACCGCGTCGCTTACGAACAAGCGGCCGCGAAGGTTGCTGAATCGATGATGGCTCAGGCGGACGCCGCGTATAAGGCTGCCGAACAGCAAGCGATGTCGACGGTCGCCTGGGCTTCTCAAGCAGGTGTCGATCGCTACTGGTGGGGTTGGTCGAACGGTCTGGAATTTGGCCCCGTCGAATTTCCGCAGGTCTTTGGTTTGGCAAAGTCCGGACAACTCAAGCCTTCCGATTTCGTTCGCAATGGTCAGAACGGCCAATACGTTCCAGCATCCAGCCTGCCAGGAGTGTTCACTGCCGTGGCTTCGCTTGCCCGGGCAGTTGAAGCACGCGAACTGGCGAAGTCACAAGCCCAGGCGGCAGCCAAGCAACTGCCACCTCCTGCAACCGTTCCTGTCTCGCGCATCATTGCTGAAAAGGCGGCCGCTGTCGCCGCGGCCACGGTTCCAGCCACATCGAATCCCAGCATTCAGACTGTTGCGTCAGTATCAAAATCGAGTCCAGCGGTTCAGACGATTCAACCCGCAGTTGAACCGGAAGTCGCTCCCGAACCGAAGCCAGCAGAGCCCGTCGAACCCGTTCGTCCAGCATCAAATTACGGATCCTCGTCTGGCGGGTTTTCGTCCTCGTCATCTTCGACGTATTCCACTTTCGGCGCCAACCGTCCGAGCACTCCGGCTAGGCCTGCACCTCGCCGTTCATCTGCGTCAGATAGCACGTGGCTCGCTGATACTCTCGAAAACTTGAAGGACCCCAAGGCGATCGGTTCGATCTGCGTCCTGTCCT